>NZ_JANBNX010000035.1:0-33723 GCF_035615275.1 Acinetobacter sp. IK23 | reverse complement strand
GATCCATGCACGTGTAGCCGTATTAAATAAATTTACAGAATTAGGCAGACCTCATACCCAAGTTGTAACCTAAATTTTAGCAACTTAGGAAAACTTTACCTTCAAAGGCTTTATGCAACAAAGCCTTATAGTATTATTTGTTAAATATTCAGAAATTTATTTAAAAAAACAAATGGATACTACACCTTATAGTAAAACTAATATGAGCAATGTCATCTTGGTTGGTACTTTGGGTCGTGATCCTGAAACAAAAACTTTTCCAAATGGGGGCTCGTTGACCCAATTTTCGATCGCGACAAGTGAATCTTGGACTGATAAAAATACAGGTGAACGTAAAGAACAAACAGAATGGCACCGTATTGTTTTGCATAACCGTTTAGGGGAAATTGCTCAGCAGTTTTTACGTAAAGGTTCTAAGGTTTACATTGAAGGTTCATTACGTACACGTCAATGGACAGATCAAAATGGCCAAGAGCGTTATACGACAGAAATCCGTGGCGACCAGATGCAAATGTTAGATGCTCGTCAACAAGGTGAACAAGGTTTCGCTGGCGGTAATGATTTTAATCAACCACGTTTTAACGCACCTCAACAAGGTGGCGGTTATCAAAATAATAACAACCAAGGTGGCGGCTACGGTCAAAACAATGGCGGTGGTTATGGTAATCAAGGTGGTTTTGGTAATGGTGGCAACAGCCCGCAAGGTGGTGGATTTGCTCCTAAAGCGCCGCAACAACCAGCATCTGCACCAGCTGATTTAGACGATGATTTACCCTTTTAGATCTGCCTGACAGCGTTTGAAAAAGCCCTTTTCATATGGTGAAAAGGGCTTTTTTATTGAGTATATAAGTGATTTCTAGAGCATATGTAAATTAAGCTTCTTTTATAGAATATCTATAGATAATTTTGGAATAAGCTTCTTTAAAAAGAATTTCAAGATTAGAAGCAAATAATAAAATGGTCTAAAAATTGCTTCATAATTAATGATATTAAAATACTTAGATTTTAAACATTGGAAAGATAAAGTGAAAATTAAATGCGTAGAAAATTTTAAATTTCAAAAATTTAATTTAAATATATTGAACGGGCTAGATTGCAAGAGAAAATCATATAGGTTCCATTAATAGCAATGATCTATAAATATTTTGTGTGAAAACGATGATAAAATTAAACAACGTAACTAAGAAATATGGTAGTCGAATTATCATTAGGGATTGTAATTATGAATTTTCAGGAAGTGGCATTCATTGTATTGTTGGTGAAAATGGTTCTGGGAAGTCCACGCTTTTAGGGATTATTTCTGGTTGCATTGTACCTACATCGGGTGAGATTGTATTTGTTGATCAACAGAATGAAAACGAAAAAAAGTCACTATATTCCAATATTGCTTATGTTCCAGATGCATGTCCCATTTACCCATTTATTACTGGCGAAGAGTTTATAGCGTTAATTCGCTCAATCAGAGAAGTACCTCAAGATGCTGTTGATGCATTGGTTGATCAATTTAGTTTAAATGAGCATATGAAAACTCCTGTTGCGAACTTGTCATTAGGTACGGTGAAAAAAATTATGCTCATTTCTGCACTGATGACAGATTCGAAAGTCTTGATATTTGATGAACCAACCAATGGTTTGGATGCTAAGTCCGTTGCAATATTTAAGCACTTATTGATAGAACTGGAACAAGAGAGATTAATAATTATGACTTGTCATGAGTTAACGATTCGCTCGAATCTAAATGCGATTGAGTTAAGTATGGACTTATTTCGATAATTTTTTGAAATTTAAATAAATGCTATTTTATGAAAATATTTTTCAAAATATTATCTTGGCGCTTAAGGTTCTATGCGAACTCAACTTTTGACGCTTTAGGCCGAAGAAATCAAGCGATCTTAACGATTGGCCTACTGTTAGGGCCTGCGTTTATTCCTATTTTAATTACCATCTCATCATATGTATTAAATTTGACAATGCAGGGGAGCATCGTAAAATCAATAATTACATGGGTATTCATCCTATTTTTATTTGTTGGCTTAGTGATAAAGCAAAGAAATCTATTGTTAGGAGGAGAGTTTAGAAATTTCATTAATATTCAGCCTTATCATAAATATATAAAACATGCGATAGATTTTATATTGCTGATGGTTGTAGATTTGTTTGCTATTTTTCCTTTCTGCATCGCTATAGCGTATGTTGTGTATGATGAAGTTTATAGTCCTTATAGTTTTTATCAGATCATCTTAATTCTGTTGATGCTTTTACATCTTGTGCTGCTTCAAGTTATTGCATTGTATAAAAAAAAGTATTTATTCATTTTTATGATGCTTTCAATCATTTCTAAAGTTTTTGTTTCAGTCTTCGGATTATATTTTTGGGCTATCGCAATTGATTCTTTATTGGTCGTTTTGTTGATGATGGCGATTGGCTTTGGTAGTGATGCAGAGATCCGAAAGTCCGAGATTCCTAAATTTTTATTAGTTAGAATAAATAATAAATTTTTTATCAATTTAGTACTGATCGAAATTCGCTACTTATGCAGTAGAGACCAACTTTTTAACATTTTTGCATTGATTGTGTTTGGTGCTTTTATATTTGGTGCGTTCTTTATTCATCATCGTATGGAATGGTCATATTTTTTAATTAAAAGTATTTGTATTGCCATACTGTTTTTACAACTTTTTGTTGTAGGCTCGATGGAGTTTGCATTGAAAAATTTGAACATGAAGATGCTGGATTATTGGCGTGGCTATGGGGTGAGCCATAGATTTATTTATTGTTCTCAATTGCTATCTGTCTTATTTATTGGAATTTTATCTTTTATACCACTCATTGTAGTTGTATTCCTTCTTTCAAGTTTATTCTCGGCATTTTCTTTATTTTGGATAGTTTTAGCAGGCATTGCCTTGATTTCATATTTAAATATGAAAAGTGAAAGTGTTCACTTTATCGTGAAGGTTATACTTGTGGCTTCAGTTTGCTTTTGTGCATGGGATATTATTTAGTATATGGTATTGATCTATTTTAATGTTGACTTGAGAAACTTTTTTTTGAATGAAAGAGCTTTCTTCTTTCTTCAAAGGCATTAATTAATTGACTAAATCATTTATTGAATAAAATCACAAAAAGGGCCAATTTTGCAATTGGCTCTCTCTTTTATTACAAAAATGGCTCTCGTTTCTTGAATGCCGAAACGACAAATTAAAGCCATTGGAAGTATGCATACGGAAGCGCCGGATAAGCTCAGTGAATTTTCTGTTTTAGGAATTTAGCAAAACGGCTAAATTTTTAGGGGATATTTTTTGGCTTCGGAGGATTTCCGAGTCTAGCCGATATCCTCCATATATTAAGGAAAATGATATGGCAGCTCATCAAAATGGTTCTGAAGCCAATCACTCCCAAAGTTTAAAACATGGACTCAAATCACGCCATCTAACCATGATCTCGATAGCAGGGGTAATTGGTGGCTCTTTATTCGTAGGCTCGGGTAGTATTATTTACAATACGGGACCTGTAGTTTTTCTAACTTACGCTTTAGGTGGTTTACTCGTTTGGTTCATCATGCGTATGTTATATTGGATTTATTAGAGGTGCTCAAAAATTACAAACTTTGGAATAACTTTTTTAAAGTTAAATTATCACTGTTGATCATGCTAATTTTTTGACATTATCATTAGGTTTTTTAGCTGAAGCTAGCGTTTTTTATTATTCAATTCCCAGCAAACGTAGAACTGCCGTGCCAACAGCAGCCAAACAAATCACCAATAACAGCGGTACTTTTTTCCAAACCAAGAACAGTGCTAGTGTCACCCCAAATATACGCGCGAAACCTGCGAAATGTTGGCCTTCAAAAAATGTAGTGGTCACGGCAATTGCACAGAGCAAAACGGTTGCGCCATTTGAGAGTAAAACTTGGTATTTTTCAGAAAAAGTAAACTTGGCGCCTAAGTGAAAACCAGCAAAACGAATCCCATATGTTCCAAGTGCTAACAAGCCTATTCCCAAAATAATGAGTAATTGTTGATTCATTTTTTTCTACCAAATATTAAGCCAAAAAGTGAAATCAGAATTGGAAGTCCTGAGGCCAAAAAAGGTGTGGTAATCAGTGCCAAAGTTGATCCGGCAAATGCCGCTTTTCGGGTAGATTTATTCTTTAAAGCATTAAAAGTAAGTGCAATCAAAATCGCTGGGAAAATGGCATCTAAGCCAAATGTTTTAGGGTCTGGAATAGCACTTCCAATAAAATAACCCGCCGTTACACCAAGTGGCCAAGTCAGCATAATGCATATACCACATAACCAATAAGCAGCTTTTTTTGTCTCGAAGTCAGGTTGTGCCATGCCAAACAAAACGCTTTCATCGTTCATGATGTGAGCCCCAAAATACTGAGAGAATTTGCCTCGGATCAGTTCATTGACCGCAATACCAAAAGGTAGATGTCTTAAATTGACGAGTAGTCCTGCAATTGCAGCCGCAATTGGACTACCACCTACCGCCAAGAATCCAATAAAGATAAATTCAGCAGTTCCTGCGAGCACAAATACGGACAGGCAAAGTGGAATCCAGAGTGCTAAGCCATAACTTGCAGCGAGTGAATCTAAAGACATACCAACCACGCTGGTTGCTAGACACACAAAGAAAATCGAGCGAGTAGTATCTTTACTAAGTTTTTTAATCAGAGAGTATGTAGACATAGCATGATATAACGAACGATTTTCCATTATAATGAATAAGTCTGATTGTTTTGTCAAAACGAACGATCGTTTTTTTATAGAACGGGTGTGGTGAATGTCTCAGCCAATTGAAATTATTGCCAAAGGTTTAACGCGTGAACGCCAAAGAGCAGGTCTTTCATTGGCAGAGGTTGCGCGCCGTGCAGGTGTTGCCAAATCTACACTTTCTCAATTAGAGGCAGGGCAAGGTAACCCTAGCATTGAAACTTTGTGGGCACTTTGTGTTGCACTCAATATTCCATTTGCACGTTTAATGGAAGAACCGAGCAATCAAGTGCAAGTTATTCGCTGTGGCAATGGGCCAACAGTCAGCTCTGAGATTGCTAATTACAAAGCAATTTTATTGGCAACCTGTCCGCCACATGCGCGCCGAGATGTGTATTTATTGATTGTTGAACCGGGTGAAGATCGTCTTTCAGAACCACATCCGGTCGGTTCTGTCGAACATATTATTGTGGTTGAAGGTAAAGCTTTGGTGGGTTTAATTGATGAAGCGGTTGAGCTGGGTGTTGGAGACTATATTTGTTATCCAGCCGATCAAAAGCATATATTTAGAGCCTTGGAAACAGGCACAAAAGCGTTATTAATTTCTGAACAAAACTAAAGTATTTCAAACTGCTTAAAATAAAAACTAAAAGCCATTTAGCCTCACTTAATACAAAAAGGGCCAATTTTGCGTATAAATTTTGCAATTGGCTCTCTCTTTTATTACAAAAATGGCTCTCGTTTCTTGAGAGCCGAAACGACAAATTAAAGCCATTGGAAGTATGCATACGGAAGCGCCGGATAAGCTCAGTGAATTTTCTGTTTTAGGATTTGAGCAGAACGGCTAAATTTTTAGGGGATATTTTTTGGCTTCGGAGGATTTCCGAGACTAGCCGATATCCTCCATATATTAAGGAAAATGATATGGCAGCTCATCAAAATGGTTCTGAAGCCAATCACTCCCAAAGTTTAAAACATGGACTTAAATCACGCCATCTAACCATGATCTCGATAGCAGGGGTTATTGGTGGCTCTCTCTTTGTTGGCTCAGGCAGTATCATCTACAACACAGGGCCTGTGGTTTTCTTAACCTATGCTTTAGGTGGACTACTCGTTTGGTTCATCATGCGTATGCTAGGCGAGATGGCCGTTTTAAACCCCGACAGTGGCTCTTTTTCAACTTATGCGGATCGTGCAATCGGTCGTTGGGCAGGTTTCTCAATTGGGTGGTTGTACTGGTGTACGCTGGCAATGCTCATGGGGTGGGAAGCTTATGTGGCAGGTAAAATTTTAAATAACTGGTTCCCATTTATACCGATCTGGGTCTATATGACCGTGGTGATTGGTGCACTGGTTGCAGTCAATTTGCAGAACGTAAAGAACTATGGTGAATTCGAGTTCTGGTTCGCTCTCATCAAAGTGATTGCGATTGTGATCTTCTTGGTGATCGGTAGCTTAGCCATCATGCATTTGTGGCCTTGGGGTAATCCAGCTGCATCTGGTATCAGTAATTTAACCTCTCAAGGCTTTATGCCTAATGGCGGTTCATCCGTTATTACCGCCTTACTTGGGGTGATGTTCGCCTATATTGGCGCTGAAATTGTGACTGTAGCAGCGGCAGAGTCTGCAAACCCATCTAAAGAAATTCGTAAGGCTTCGAACTCAGTGGTTTGGCGAATTATTTTATTCTACGTCGGTTCAATGTTTGTTGCGGTATGTTTGATTCCTCACAACAATGAACTTTTGAAAGATTCGACTTGGGGAACTTATAGCGTTACGTTGTCTGCGCTTGGTATTCCGGGTGCGCGCCATATCGTAAACTTTGTGGTTTTAACCTCGGTATGTAGCTGCTTTAACTCAGCGCTTTATACGTGTTCACGTATGTTGTTCTCATTATCTAAACGTGGTGATGCACCGAAAAGCTTTGGCTCTGTAAACAGTAAAAGTAGTCCGTGGGTGGGCGTGATTGTGTCATGCTTCTTCTCTGTAATTGCCGTGGTTTTAACTGCAACCAAGAGTATGGATGTGTATGACTTTTTCATGCTAACAACAGGTGCAGCAACACTGTATGTATACCTGACGATTGCTTATTCTCAGCTTCGTATGCGTAAAAAGTTAGAAGCTGAAGGCGTGAAAATTGACTTTAAAATGTGGATGTTCCCTTACTTAACTTACGTGGTGATCTTTGCAATTATTGGTGCAATTCTTACCATGCTGATTGAAGGCACCTATTTTAAAGAAGTGATTTACACTACGGCATTGTTCGGCATTATTGTGTTCTTCGGTTTGCTGTCTGAAAAACTGGGATGGGGGAAAGAGCGTAGAGCGACTCATTTAACTCATAGCCATGAAGAAAAGTTAGTTTAATTTTTTAAATAAAAAAGAGCCTCACTACGAGGCTCTTTTTTATTTGGCTTAGTACGAGAAAAAAACTAATTCAGCGTAGGGACGCCTGCTTCACGTAAGCATTGAAGCAAGACGCCAAAAGCCATCACCATATCTTTTTCATTTACACAGGCAAAGCCCATAAGCAGTCCACGTTCTGCATGTGCATGCGACTGCATGTAGTATTGTGACAGTGGTCGAACTTTGACACCACGTTCAAGCGCAGTCGCCGCAATCGCGACATCATCACAAGCGTTCGGTAGTTTTAAAACTAGATGTAACCCTGCGGCTTCATCATATTCATGAATAAATTCGGGGCCAAGGTAGCGTTGAATTAAGCTCACCAAGTAGTCGCGGCGCTTGCCATAGAGTAGGCGCATACGGCGAATATGCGCTTCGTAATGGCCTTCACGAATAAATTCAGCTAAGGCTTTTTGCTCAAGCAAATGGCCCCCACGATAAAGCTCGGCTGCCACAATGCGTAATGGTGAAAAAAGTGGTTTAGGTACGACCAAATAACCAATTCTTAAAGAGGGGTAAATGGTTTTACTAAATGTGCCCATGTACAGCACAGGCGCATCATTTTCTAAGCCTTGCAAAGACGGATACGGTTGACCTGAGAAACGAAACTCACTGTCATAGTCATCTTCGACAATCCAGCTATTATGCTGGCGTGCAATTTCAATCAGTTTGCGTCGTCGATCTAGGCTTAAATGTGAACCCAGCGGATATTGATGTGATGGTGTGACAAAAATGAGCTTAGGCGGCTTTGTCGGATTTTCTTCAGGAATAATACCTTCAGCATCGACAGGCATCGGTTGAATATCGAGACCATTAATCCGTAAGGTATTACGCATTCCCCAATAAGCGGGATCTTCAAGCCAGATTCGATCACCAATATCACTGAGTGCACGCGAGACCAAATCAATCGCTTGGTGAATGCCTTCGGTAATAATAATCTGGTCTGCATCGCACTGAACCGAACGTGCAACACTTAAGTAATCTGCCAAAGCACTTCGAAGCTCGATACAGCCACCAGCGTTGCTATAAATCAGGCGGTTAATGTCCGGTTCGCGGCTTAGGCGTGCTTGAATACGACTAAAAATATGATGTGGAAACTCTGTTACATCGGGTGCTCCCGGCACAAAAGCTCCCCATTGGTGTGGCGACGCTGCAGCATAGCCTAATAAGTTAGAACCACGCTGCGAAAGGGCATAAGAGCTTTGAACTTTCTGGCTTGAAACCGCTTTTTTCTTATTTTGAGTATTTAAAAAACTCTCTGGTAATTTTTCGGCAACCCATGTGCCATGACCTGTACGGGCTTCTAAGTAGCCTTCAGCTTGTAGCTTTTCATAAGCGGTAAGCACTGTATTTCTAGAAACATGAATTTCACTGGCTAAGTCACGTGATGCAGGTAGACGAGTCTTGGGCTGGATGACTCCATCAATAATGGCACCACGCAGGCAACGGAAAAGGCGTTGATGTAGTTTCCCTTCAGTGTCCTGTTGGAGTCGTTGTAGCAAATGATCTCCAAGTAAACTACGCAATTGGCTCTCTCCTACAGTTAAAAAGTGGCTCTCGTCAGTTGGCGTCAGACGAGCGAAATTACATGCATAGGCAGTCGTTGTAAAGCACCCTGAAAATTAAGCACAGGATGCAAGAAACCAAAGCTGCAACTGATGATGAAAATATGAGGGAATCAAATGGATAATCAACATTCTGCACTTAACGCACGTAAACAGCAAGCAACTCCACGTGGTGTAGGCGTGATGTGTCAGTGGTATGCGGAAAAAGCTGAAAATGCCACGCTTTGGGACAAGGAAGGCAACCAATTTATCGACTTTGCTGGTGGTATCGCGGTTTTAAATACAGGCCATCGCCACCCTAAAGTGATTGCAGCAGTAACTGAACAACTTACTAAATTTACGCACACTGCCTATCAAGTAACACCTTATGAAAGCTATGTGGCTTTGGCTGAACGTATTAATGAGCGTGCGCCAATTGCTGGTCCTGCGAAGTCAGCGTTTTTCACAACAGGTGCAGAAGCAGTTGAAAATGCGGTGAAGATTGCTCGTTCTTATACAGGTCGTCACGGCATTATTACTTTTGGTAACGGTTTCCACGGTCGTTCATTTATGACGATGGCAATGACAGGTAAAACCGCACCTTACAAACGTGACTTTGGTGTAATGCCAGCGGGTGTATTCCACGCACGTTACCCTGTACCTGCTAAAGGTATTTCAGTAGACGCAGCAATTGAAAGCGTTGAAGATATTTTCAGTGAAGATATTGCACCACATGATGTTGCGGCAATCGTACTTGAGCCAGTACAAGGTGAAGGCGGTTTCAATGTAGTACCAGCTGAGTTCTTAAAACGTTTACGCGCAATTTGCGATAAGCACGGCATTTTACTTGTGGCTGACGAAGTACAATCAGGTTTTGCCCGTACTGGTAAATTGTTTGCAATGAACTATTACGAGACTAAAGCAGACCTTATCACGATGGCGAAAAGCTTAGGTGGCGGTTTCCCTATTTCGGGTGTTGTAGGCCGTGCAGAAGTCATGGATGCACCAAACCCAGGTGGTCTAGGCGGTACTTACGCAGGTAGCCCGATTGCGGTTGCAGCTGCGCACGCGGTAATTGATGCGATTGAAGAAGAAAACTTATGCGACCGTGCAAATGAATTAGGTGCTGAGTTAGTAACTACCCTTAAAGATATTCAACAAGCAACAGGCGACGTCGTAACTGATATTCGTGCTTTAGGTTCAATGGTTGCAGTAGAGCTTGAAACGGCTGAACAAGCAAAAGTTGTACAAAACTATGCAATGGAAAACGGGTTGTTACTTCTTACTTGTGGTAAATACGGTAATGTAATTCGTTTCTTATATCCATTAACCATTCCTGCTGAGCAATTCCGTCAAGGTGTTGATATTTTGAAACAAGGTTTTGCAACACTAAAAGCAGGTAGTGCAAAAGCAACGGAGCAATCTGCATGATTCAAAATACTTTGCAGTATTTGTTAAAACATCCTGATATTGCGTTAGAAGCGCCTGCATCAAATGACTATATCGAGGTAAATGATGCTGCTACGGGCGAAACTTTGGCATGGGTAAAAACCTATGACCGCGCAGGGGTTGAAGCTGCAATTAACCGTTCGGCAAAAGCGCAGGCTGCTTGGAAAAAGCAAACTGCCTTGGCTCGTGCTGATGTGTTATTGGCATGGTACAACCTCATGCTTGAGCACAAAGAAAATTTAGCTCAAATTTTAACAGCTGAGCAAGGTAAACCATTGGCAGAAGCACGTGGTGAAATTGGTTATGCAGCATCGTTCATACGCTGGTTTGCCGAGCAAGCGCGCCGTATTGATGGTGAAGTATTAACACCTACGTTGCCAAATCAACGTTTGCTCGTGATTAAACAAGCAATTGGTGTTACTGCTGCCATTACACCGTGGAACTTCCCGGCTGCCATGATTACACGTAAAGCAGGTCCAGCGATTGCTGCGGGTTGTTCAATGTTGGTTAAACCAGCAGAGCAAACACCGTTAACTGCTTATGCACTTGAAGTATTGGCTTTACAGGCAGGTTTACCAGCTGATGTTTTAATTAACATTAGTGGTGATGCGGTTGAAGTTGGTAAAACCCTATGCGAAAGCGATATTGTTCGTAAGTTAAGCTTCACAGGTTCAACACAAGTGGGTCGTATCTTGATGCAACAATGTGCGCCAACTATTAAAAAGCTTTCACTTGAACTCGGTGGTAATGCACCAGTTGTGGTATTTGACGATGCCAATCTTGAACAAGCTGTTCAGGGCATTATGGCAAGTAAATATCGTAACAGCGGTCAGACTTGTGTTTGTGCTAACCGTATTTATGTTCAAGACGGTATTTACGATGCGCTGGCAGACCGTTTGGTTGAAGCTGTGTCTAAGCTGAAAGTTGGCGATGGCCGTCAAGAAGGTTCAACTCAAGGACCTTTAATTGATGAAGATGCAATTGCAAAAGTTCAGTCTCATATTGCAGATGCAACTGAGAAAGGCGCAACCGTTCGTATTGGTGGTCAGCGTTCGGCACTAGGTGGCACATTCTTTGAACCAACTGTGTTAACTGGCGTAACGCAAGACATGAAAGTGTCTAAAGAAGAAACCTTTGGTCCGCTTGCACCGCTATTCCGCTTTAAAACTGAAGATGAAGCAGTGGCAATGGCGAACGATACCGAGTTTGGTTTAGCTGCTTATTTATTTACTCAAAGCACAGCTCGTCAATGGCGTGTGGGTGAAGCACTTGAGTATGGAATGGTCGGCATTAACACAGGCGCAATTTCAAATGAAGTTGCTCCGTTTGGTGGCGTAAAACAATCAGGTCTAGGCCGTGAAGGTTCAAAATTCGGCATCGAAGAATATGTCGAAATGAAATACCTCTGCGTAGACTTATCTGAGTAAGGAACAAAGCGGGTTCGTTTTGTTCTGAACGAAAACATGCAGTTATGCTGTATGTGATGTTTCACAAAAACTGGTCATGCCCATTCATGACCGGTTTTTTATTTAAGTCGGCAAATACCCTTCATGGCTTTCGGGTAAACGCCTGAGTTCTTCAATCAGGGTTTCAATGAGTTTTTCGACCACCAGACGTTGACCTTTTCTAGACACATAAACCAGTTGTAGCATGCCAATATTCGACTTCCAGTCAGGAAGAATATGCACAAGTGTGCCTTTACGAATTTCAGATTCGACAGTTAAAAAGGGAAGATCGGCAATGCCTAAACCATCCATCACGGCATAGTAAACACCTGCCAAGTCATTACTTTTGATTCGTGGTTGATAAGGCACATCAACTGATTCACCATTTCGAATATTGCATAAATGCCAAATATAATTTTGCTTTTGCGTGCCTAAGCTAATACTTGGAAAGTCTTGTAATTCAGAATAATGCTCAATGGTACGGCCTTGTAGTAATTCAGGCGAAGCCACTAGACAGTGGTCGGTTTTAATTACATCCCGAACAATTAAATTTGAATCTTCATTGGGTTCAAAATTGGTTCGAATCGCGAGGTCGATGTCATCGTGCAAAATATCAACTCGGCGGCTCGTTAGCTCAAGCGATATTTCAACTTTAGGATAAGTTTTTAAAAACTGATTTAAAATTTTTCTAATTTGAAAATGCATCATTAAAGGTGGGCAGCTGACTTTTACTACTCCTTGAGGCTCACTTTTTTGCTTTAACAAAACGTTTTCTGCGCATTCAACTTGGCCAATAACTTTGCAGCATTCCTCATAAAACTCTTGGCCTAAATCGGTCACTTTAAAATGGCGGGTTGTTCTTTGAATGAGGCTAACATTAAATTTATTTTCAAGGTCAATAATGCGTCGGCTGAGCTTGGACTTACTAATATTTTCGGCTTCACTAGCCGCACTAAAGCCGCCGTGTTTTACGACTAAATAGAAATAATAAAAATCATCAAAAGAGCTTATCAATGTCCGATCAATCCATTTAAATTTAAGATTAGAGCGCTTAAGCACTCTAATCTTGGCAATTCAGCTTATTTTTGAGATGTATTAAAGCTATAGCTGGTCATCAGGTTGCGGTAATCAGGAATATGATTTGAGAAGAGTGCTCCAAGACCTTCCACATCATTACGCCAGTCACGGTGTAACTCACATGCCATGCCGAACCAAGTCATCAGCTGAGCACCTGCTTTTGACATACGGTCCCAAGCAGCATCACGTGTTAATTCATTGAAAGTACCAGAAGCATCGGTAATCACAAACACTTCAAAGCCTTCAGCGAGTGCAGATAAAGCAGGGAATGCCACACAAACTTCAGTGACCACACCTGCAATAATGAGTTGTTTTTTGCCTGTCGCTTTAACTGCTTTTACGAAGTCTTCATTGTCCCAAGCGTTGATTTGACCAGGGCGTGGAATAAATGGTGCATCTGGAAAAAGTTCTTTTAATTCTGGAATTAAAGGACCGTTTGGACCATTTTCAAAACTGGTCGTTAAAATAGTCGGTAAATTAAAATATTTTGCTGTGTCTGCAAGCGCTAATACGTTATTTTTAAATTTATCTGGTTCGATATCTCGAACTAAAGAAAGTAAACCAGCTTGGTGGTCAACTAAAAGAACCGCAGCATTATCCTTGTCTAAACGGGCGTAATCTTGAGCCATTTTTATATCCTCATGTTATCAAAATAAATAATTAAAAATTATTAAGTAGGTCGTTAGTGCCTAAAATTATGCTAGTTGAGTTTGTTGTCGTGATTAAGTCTAAAAAATAGGATTAAGAATTTTAAAAATAGGACGATCTTTTAAAGAATACCGCAAATTTTAAGATTGTCTCATATATGAAATAATGTGTTGCTAATCCTGATCTATAAACTGCAATTATTGAGGCGTAAAATCAATCTCAGTTCAAGAAAATCCTACATATATAGGAGAGATCAGATGAAGAAATTTCTTGGTGCATATCAAAATAACCACATGCATTGGGTTGGTGATGGTTTCCCTGTATATAACCTGTTCTCTTATGACCGTTTAGGCCAAACCCTAAGCCCATTTTTGTTACTGGATTATGCAGCGCCTTATAACTTCTCACCAACCACCGAACAACAAGGTGTCGGGTCGCATCCTCACCGTGGCTTTGAAACTGTGACAATTGCCTACCAAGGCGAAGTAACACACAAAGACTCAAGTGGCGGCGGCGGAACCATTAAAACGGGTGACGTACAATGGATGACTGCAGGTGCAGGCGTGTTACATGAAGAGTTCCATTCTCCTGAATTTGCAGAGCATGGCGGTCTGTTTGAAATGGTGCAATTGTGGGTAAATTTACCTGCTCATTCAAAAATGACTCCTGGAAAATATCAAGCAATTGAAGCGAAAGAGATTCCAGACATCGCGTTAGATGAGCACGGTAGTCATTTACGTGTGATTGCAGGTGAATATGCAGATTCAAAAGGTGCCGCAACGACCTTTAGCCCATTAAACGTATGGGATGGTAAGTTAGTCAAAGGCCAAAAACACACCCTTTATGTGCCTGAAGGACATACTACACTTGTCGTTGTTTTAGATGGTGCTGTGGTCATTAATGATACCAACCGTCTTGAAGGTAAAACCGTTGCGATTTTATCTCGTGAAGGTGTTGAGTTTATTTTAAATGCCGAAGAAGACACTAAATTCCTAGTGTTGACTGGACAACCACTCAATGAACCAATTGAAGGTTATGGCCCATTTGTGATGAATACCAAAGCCGAGATTATGGAAGCGATTAATGATTTTAATCGTGGAAAATTTGGTTCTCTCATGCAAGAAGCATAAATTGTTTATTTGAGCTTAATTAGCTATTCAAGCAAAGTAATAAAAAGCCCGCTATCAAGTGTGAATAGCGGGCTTTTTCGCTGTAAAGTTTCTATTTTTATGATAGATATCATTATTGTTTGGGCATTGTTTTATGTGACTTAGTTCTCATTGTTGTGGTGGCATGATATCGTAAAATGAGTGTTTTGTAAAATATTTGATATAAATTTAGTTAAATTATCTCATTTTATTTAAAAGAATTTTTTTTAAATTTTTAAAAAATATAAAGTTTTATCGACTTATTTTCTTTTGTAAAGTTTTATAAATAAATTTGCATTCATCAGAGAAAATTTTTCTGTATAAATTCATGTAAAAAATAAAAATCTGGTAGTTTTTAATACGGTGTTTTTTTTAGGTATGAGTGATAATCAAAAAAATTCTCGAAAAATGGGACATCATTTTGGATATCGCAATTATTGGTAGTGGAATGGCAGGACTTGCAGCAGCAAGAATTCTGAAAGATGCAGGACATACAATCACGATATTTGAAGCACTTCCTGGCCGGGGAATGGATAGCCATAGCATTGAGTTCGATGGTGGGATTATTGATGCGCCATTGCGTGTTATGAACCCGCATCTATGGAAAAATACACTCAGCCTTGCTGCACACTTAGGTATTAAAACTTTCCCAGTTCGTACCTATATGTCTTGTAGCTGGTTATTTGAAGATCGTACTGAAACATGGTTAACCACATCTCGTAGCCGTATTGGTAATTTCCCGATTATCAATAACCGTAAAGGCATCCAGCAGTATGGCTGGCGTCTTGTGAAAGGGATGTTGCAATTAAAAACTGCGATCCACCAGTTTTTCAAATCTAAAAATCAAGATATTACTCTCGCTGAATTTATTAATCAGAACGACATAGAAGAAGTATTCTGGCACGGTGTAGTGATGCCAGTGCTCTATACCATTTGTACATGTAACCCAAAAACAATTGGTGACTGGCCTGCAAAAAACCTTCTTGAGTTTTTGCGGCACTTAACTGATGGCGACATGCTATTGCGTATGAAAGGCGGTACACCTGCATTTGTAGACAGCTTAATTAAAGGCATAGATATCCATAGTGGTTCGGCAATTAAGAAAGTTGAGCAACAAGGCGAAAAAGTACTGGTTGAAAATGCGCAAGGCGATAAGGGCATATATGACCGCGTTATTGTGGCGACACCAACATCTAAGATTGAAGAGTTCTTAAACCCTGAGCAGTTTGCAGAGGATATGAATCTGCTTAAACAGTTCCGTTTTGAGCAAGGTGACTTGGTTATTCATACAGACGCGACAGTCATGCCGCCACGCCGTAAAGACTGGTCAGTGCTGAGCTATATGATGGATCGTAAGTTTACTCGTCAGCAGTTTACGGTTTGGATGAATGCGGTTGAGCCATCACTTGTAGGTAAAAATCCTGTATTCCAAACTTGGCGTCCAGTGACTGATATTGACCCTAAAAAAATCATTTCAAAAGTGACCTTAACGCGTGCAGTTGTAGACTCGCAAACCATTGCTCTAAACAAAGAGTTACAGCAACGTCATTTAGAACCAAACCGTAAAGTATTTTACTGTGGTTCATGGTCATGTGATGGCTTGCCAATTTTAGAGTCAGCCGTGACTTCAGCAATGCATATTGCTGAAATTTTAGGTGCACCTTTACCATTTGTAGGTTTAAAACCTCAGGTTGAAGTTGCCCCAGAACTCGGTTACTAAAATTGTGAAAACAAAAGTTCGAGCAGCTCTCTCTCGATTCATTCCTCATAAATATGCCATTGATGCATCAAGCTTGGGAGATGATGGAGAGCTTGCTTGGACAAATTTGGGTTTTTGGAAAAATACCCAAAACTATCCTGAAGCTTGTCGCCAATTGGCCGACCATTTGGCACAAGCTGTCAATTTAAATTCAAAAGATTATTTACTCGATTTAGGCTGCGGACAGGGTGCAAGTTTGTTGCACTGGTTAAAGCACTATCAGCCCAAAAGTATGAGTGCCGTTGAGCTACAAGCTCAATGTGTGAATAAAATTCAAAAACTTATTCCTGAAATCAGTCAGATTTTTTGCGGTTCATTTTTAAATTTAAAACAATTTAAATTCAAACAAGCTTTCGATGTAGTGATGTGCATTGATGCGGCTTACCACAGTTCTTTAAATTCATTTCTAGATTCGGTCACTCCAGTTTTAAATTCAAATGCACGCTTAGGTTTTCACTACTTAATGCGAGCTGAATCATGTCAAAACATGACAATGCTGCAAGAACAAAAGTATCGTTATTTACTTAAAGCAGCCGACGTGACTTGGGATGCTGTACCAACTGAACAAACTCTAAGAACGAGCTTGGAACAGCAAGGTTTTACAGATATTCAAATTGAAGATTTATCTGAACAAGTATTATTAGGTTTTTCAGAGTATATTCAAAAACAACAAGGACAAAATCAAAGCCGAGGATTGGCAAATTTTAAAATTCAAATGACTGCAAAGTTATGCCAACAACTCTACCAAAATGGATATGTCCGTTATATTCAAATCACAGCAATAAAAAAATAGGATGAGCCATGTCAGCCAAATATCAAGGATCGTGTTTATGTGGAGCTGTGAGCTACCAAAGTGAAGCAGCGCCACGTTATAGCTTTAATTGCCATTGTCGAGATTGTCAAAAAGCCACAGGTTCAGCATATGCACCAATTGCTTTTTTTCACCAATCTGAATTGAAAGTAAGTGGCGAGCTTAAATATTTTGAGACCGTAGGTTCTTCTGGCCGTTCCATTAAAAGAGCGTTTTGCCCGACATGTGGTTCTCAGCTTTTTGGCTTACCTGAAATTGCCCCTGAAATGATTTCAATACGTGCAGGTACGCTTGATGACCCAAGTCTTTATGAGCCTAGAGCAGAGGTATTTGTGAGCCAAGCCTACGCTTGGGATACGTTGAACCCTAACCTTAGACACTTTGAAAAAATGATAGAGAAGAAGAAAGAAGGGTAGAGGTAGTCTGACAAGCCCGTACGCTTTTTCCTACGTCCATTCAGGAAATTGACGTCTTTCCATGACGTCATGAATTACCTATGATGAACTCATCAGGAACAGGAAGTTCCAAAACGTAAAACAACAATAATAAGTTTAAGCATCAGGACGTGAGGTATTACAGGATGTATACCTAGTAACGAAATACGAAAAAAGCCCAACAGGATGTTGGGTTTTTTTTCATTTCTTATTAAAGAATTTCTTTTCCGCCTAAGGCAGTGCAATCAAATGGTGTATTCCATTTTACCGCAATACCTGTAAGTACTGGACGAACAATACGCCATGGCCAGAAACCAAATCTTTGTCTCTGCTCATAATCAATCACTACATCTGCACCATATTTACGTGCTGCGTTTGCTAATTTAGGTTTTATTTCTTCATAGCCGCCATATATTCCTTTTGCGACTTTAATGCGTTTAGGAGACTTATAGTGGTCAGCAGAAGGTAGAGTCTCAAGTACGCAGACTGGTGATTTTACAATGTTTTCTTCTTGAGCCGCAGAACTCGTGTTTTGAGCTTGTACTGTAAAAGGCAACATTATAAATAAAGTAGGCAAAACAAAACGTAGTTTCATCTTTGCCCCGTTGAATATAGTAATGAATGTTTATAAATATGGCTTATTATCATGACCTTATTTGGGGGCACATTATAATCGTATCTTGTTAATATTCCTTATTTTTAAATCTATTTTTTAAAAAATTAAGAAAGTAAGATTTGTGTTTTGGAGGAAATAAATTCGTTTAATAAAATCATTTTGAAGCTCAGGTTTATAATAGCTTTTATTAAAATTAAAAAAATTATCTTTGACTAGATGCTATTTAAAATTTCATGTATTCGGCACATGATTAAGAAGGAATTCACTTCTTGATTGCAAGAAAATATCAAAACTTTGGCTCATTAAGGGATCAATTTGGCTTTGTATCTTAAAAATAGGAGAAAGTTGTTTAATGTAGTAATTCATCCAGTCAGTTTTACTTGAAAAAACTGAATAATCTTTAAGGCCTACATATAATGATTGTAGATTACTTGCGATCACATCAATGTTGGGGTGAGCAAGCCAAATAATAATTTCATTAGATTCTAAGGGTATAGGAAAATAATCTTGTTGGGTCGAAAATTTTTCAATTTTATAGAGTTGTGCTCCATTGTCATTATAGCTTGAACATAGGAGTTTACTATTCTCTACTTGATAGAGATCATTTCCAATTTCTGATTCTCTAATAATTCTAGAAATAACTAAGCAATGTGGCAGATTTTCTATTGAGGGAGTGGGTAGGTTTTTAAAAAGATTAACAGCCCGGCTTATAACTTGATATTCACCAGACCCTGTAATTATTCCATTTTGCCATGAATGCATTTTCAAGATTTTTTCAGGTGAAAATTTAATTATTCCATCTTTTTGTTGGCTAACTTTTTTATTATCTGATGCAACAATAATGCTATCGTTTAATTGAATAGCAACAATAAAAGTCATGTGTAAATAAGTTAAACAGTTTAAAATATTAATTTAATTATAGATTAGTTTTCATAAAATAATAGGTAAATCATGGCTGGTGGTTCACAAATCATTATTAATAAGAGTGGTATTACGGTTATTACACCCGCAAAGTTCGAAGTAAAAGCGGGACAGCATATCTTTAAAGGTGGTGCAGAAGTGGGAGTAAATCTGCAGGGTTCGCATGCTTATGAAAAGTATGATGAAAAGTTTAATTTATTCCTCCCTTCTGGCAAGCCTTTAACTAATGTGAGTTATAACATTCAATCTAACAATCAAAGCTTTATGTCAGAAACTGATGTGAAAGGGAAAACTAAAAGGATAAATACCAAAGAAGCTGAACAACTTGATGTTGATTTAAGTTGGTTGAATTTTGAACCTGACGAAAATGACCCTGTGAAATAACTATTTCTTATTCATCATTTAAAAGGATAAATTTTAAAATGGCTGGTTCTCTTGATTGGTCTGGGACAACAAATAATATTGAAAATAGTTGTAAATCAGTAAACTGCGATTGCACTACTGTATGGGAATATTACCAACAGATGGCAATGACCTTATTATCTAATAAAAAAGATAATCAAAATTATCGTATAGAACCAGGTTATGAAGCTCGTGCTAGACGAATTGCAGCAATCTATGCTCGCATTTATTTAGAAATGTTTCCTTTTACTTCGAATCAATCTGTTACTGCAGCAACCTATAGTGGGCGTTTCTATTGGATGGGCTTAGGTGCTTTTGCATCAAAAACAGTTGCTGCTGTATTTGATCATATTGTTTCTAAGACTGGGTCAAATGCAGATGCTTTAATTAAATCGATTAGTTTTGACCATTATAATTTAGATAGTTTTGGTGTGTCAGGTATTCATACCTTTGCAAAAGGTAATCTATGGCTCTATATGGATATTAGTGTCTGGCATTTTGTTTGGGCTAAATCATCTGCAGATTTCAAAATTTGCGTAGGTAGCAGGAATACAGCAACTTATAAAAAAGTTAAAAGCTCCTTATATAATTTTCCATGGTCCACTTGTTTAACAACAGTTAATAATCTTAAAGCAACAACAGAAATTCATAATGCATTTGAAAATACGTTACCCACAATAGAAAAAATTTTTGCAGCAAATGCTTTAAGACAAGACAAGTTTAGCCTTGCTGCTAAAGACTTGTTATACCATTTATTACAAATCGCAAATCAAGAACAGATCAATATTTTACAAAAAATCGTATGGAATGATCCTATTGTACGAAACGGTGCAGATGTTCAACGTAAGGCTGGAATCCCAAAGGCTGAATTGATTCTCTCAAGTGAATATGATGGAACAATAAAAAAAATACATGCTGTTCGCGGCAATATTTATTCGTATGAAACTGAATTTGGAAAAAAGATAAAATCTTTACCTGAATCTCCAATCAGTACACCACCAAGTGGTACCTTAGTTGAAAATCAAGATAGCCGTATGCGCTGGATTAATTTAGCAGCTCAAAAATATCATCGTTTAATGTTGAGTGATGTTGGACGGCCCTATTTAGAAAAAGAGCTACGTACAATTGCTGGTTGGAATACCAGTAAATGGGATGACGGTCTAAGTCGCTTCGATAAGTTATTTATTAAAATAGGAAAAGAGTCAAATGATGGAAAAGGTGGTTAGTTATATATTCCTAATTTTTATTTTTTTAAATTTACAAGCGTGCCATGCACAGCAAAAGGAACAAAAAATGTCTTCTCAACCTGAACTTTACTCATTGAATTTTGGTGTAGAGGGTGAAAAAAAGTTTAAATCTTATATGCAAACAGGTGTAGACCAGCAACCAGCAGGGATGTCTTTTTTTGACCTTACGTGGGAACCTCCACATTTAGCAAATATAAAAATAGACTTAGGTGAGAATAGTTTTGTTATCAAAAATGCATTTTCAGCAATGGGTACGCGGATTGACTATGCTCAGCAAAATGAAGGTATCCAGATTATTGATGTGACTGCAGGGTTAAATAAGGAAGAGTTTGTTAGTGAAGAACAGGCTTATATGGCCTATAAAGAGCTATTTGGTCAGCTACAAAAAGCAGGGTGGGAACAGTATTTTTATCCAAATACTGCTCGAATTGCAAAACAAGATAACATTAAGTCTATGATTGAAGATGGCCTTATTATAGACCCTTATAATCATTTAACACTTACAGAGTGGAGTGATTTTTTTAATAAAAAACCAACAGTAGCAGTGCGCTTATATACTCATGGTATATCTTTAGAAATTAGTATAGATAAAACAAAATCAGAAAATAATAAAAAACAATATATGCTTAGATATTCTATTGAAACGATTCGTTATAGTACAAAAAATTCAATTAAAGATGGCTATAAACTATCAGGTCAGGAACTTAAAACTGCTTTTGATGAAAGAATAAAATACACTGAAAAGCAAAGAGCTAAAGTTGAAAAACAAGCTAAAAAAGAAGGTTTCCATATTGATGAGACATATCAGGACCCTGATGTTTGGCAGTATGTAAAATAATCGGATTGCTGAATTTAAATCTATAAAACTAACCTCTGGATTTTCTAGTTGATGAAAAAAATAGTTAGTTATTTCTTTTTATTTTTTATTCTTTTAAATTTACAAGGATGTAATGCTGAGAACAATAATAAAAAAGCATTTTCTGAACCTGAACTTTACACATTGAATTTTGGTGTAGAGGGTGAAAAAAAGTTTAAATCTTATATGCAAACAGATGTAGACCAGCAACCAGCGGGGATGTCTTTTTTTGACCTTACGTGGGAACCTCCGTATTTAGCAAATATAAAAATAGATTTAGGTGAGAATAGTTTTGTTATTAAGAATGTATTTTCGGCAATGGGAACGCGGATTGACTATGCTCAGCAAAATGAAGGTATCCAGATTATTGATGTAACTGCAGGGTTGAATAAAGAAGAGTTTGTTAGTGAAGAGCAGGCTTATATGGCCTATAAGGAGCTATTTAGTCAATTACAAAAAGCAGGATGGAAGCAGTATTTTTTTCCAGGGTTAGCTCGGATTTCAACAAAAGATAACATGAAAGCTATGATTGAAGATGGTCTTATTATTGACACTTATAATGCTCTGACACTTAAAGAGTGGAGTGATTTTTTTAATAAAAAACCAACAGTTGCTACTCGGTTGTATGCTAATGGTATATTAGTAGAGTTAAGTATAGATAAAACAAAATCAGAAAATAATAAAAAACAATATATGCTAAGATTTGCAGTACAAACAATTAGATACGTAACAAAAAACTCAATTGAAAATGGGTATAAGTTAACAGGGCCTGAGTTAAAAAGTGCTTACGATGAAATGGTATTAGTAGATCAAAAAGAAAGAAGGAAAGCTGAAATTAAAGCCAAAAAAGAAGGTTTCCATATTGATGAGTCATATCAGGACCCTGATGTTTGGCAGTATGTAAAATAAAGGTTAAGCAAAATATTTGATTGTTTTTAACCTTAAGTTTTATTCATTTTTGAATTGCTATAGAGATAATATCGCTATAGCACTTTTTATTTTTAGACAAAATTTTGCCATTCAAAACCTACAGACAACAAAA
Source organism: Acinetobacter sp. IK23 (assembly GCF_035615275.1). NCBI lineage: Bacteria > Pseudomonadati > Pseudomonadota > Gammaproteobacteria > Moraxellales > Moraxellaceae > Acinetobacter > Acinetobacter sp. IK23. Next base: position 11,203 of record NZ_JANBNX010000035.1, on the reverse strand, counting down.
AACCCCATAAATCAAATATTCATGAGGTTTAATGATGGTGCCGGCACACGGATTCGAACTGTGGACCTACTGATTACAAGTCAGTTGCTCTACCAACTGAGCTATGCCGGCAATGTGGAGTGAATTTTACAGTTTCTTAAAAAAAATACAAGCCAAAAAATGAGCATTTGAATTTTTTCTATCAATTTTTAAGCGCTTATACGTTTGAGCTTTAAAAATGGCCTAAGGCTTCAACATATAATTAAAAGAATCAACATGTTCACCACTATTTAAAGTGATGCGAACAGGTACTCTTTCGTACTCTTCGCCTTCAAAGTCATCCAGTAATTTCCAATTTGCATCTAGATGTTCCGAGCTAAAAACAAAACCTTGCACTTGGTTAGCACTATCATCGAGTACAATTCCTGGATAGCCTAAATCTGCTCCCCAACCTTCATGACGTAGGGTTCCGTTTACCCAGCCTTCCGACCATTGTCCGCCAATATTTTCAAGTATATGGGCATTAGGACGGCCGGGACCTAAAGTGCCATAAACAAATAAACTCGACATGTGATTTTCCTTTAAATTACTCATTAATGTGCTTTTGCGTGTGCGGTATAAATTACTAAAAATATTCCCAATAATGACAAGACCACGGTTAAACCGACAATCGCACTCCAGCCACCGTGTAACCAGAACCAACCGCCCGCTGAGCCGACAATACTTGAACCCATATAGTAAAACAGTAAGTACAGCGAACTGGCATGGGCTTTCGCTTGTTTGCTTTCAGCACCCACAGAACTACTCGTAAGTGAGTGGGTAATAAAGAAACCTGTAGTAATAAATGCAATACCAATAATAATGCCGAAAAGAGAAGTGAGCAGGGTCATAAGGCTACCCACAATCATGAGCGCAAAACCACTCATCATCATGGTTTTTTTACCAAAGCGATCGGCTAAGCTACCTGCCAACGATGAAGACACCATACCAAAGCTATACGATAAGAAAATAAGGCTAATTTGTGTTTGGCTCAGTGAATAAGGCGCGCCGCTTAAACGGAAAGTCGCGTAGTTAAATAAGGTCACAAACACACTGGTGAGCAAGAAACCAATGGTAAACAGGCGTAATAATTTAGTATTGCTTAAATGAGCACGCCACATTTGCATGTGAAAGCCTAAATTCAGCCCTTTTTTTTGCACAAAATTACGTGAAGCAGGCAGTAAGCTTAAAAAGGCAATTGAGCAAATAAAACAGATTGCGCCCAGCAAACCTAAAGCGGTGCGCCATGAAAAATATTCAATCAAAATGCCCATGCCGACACGGCCCATCATGCCGCCAAAGGCTGTCCCTGCAATATACAACCCCATGGTTTTACCCAAGTGTTCAGGTGCAATTTCTTCGGCAATCCAAGCCATTGTCACTGCGGGTACACCACCGAGTAATAAACCTTCTAATGCACGCGCCATCAGCAAACTGTGCCAGTTTGGGGTAAACATCGAGACAATATTAAGAACTGCTGCACACAGCATAGATGTAAAGATTACCCCGCGACGGCCAATCGCTTGTGAAAAAGCGCTTGATAGCACAATCGAAATGGCTAAAAAGGCAGTCGTTAATGACAGTGCCAACGAGCTACTCGCAGGGCTAATCTGGAAGCTTTGGCTAAATGCAGGCAACAGTGGCTGTACACAATAAATCAGTGAGAAACTAGCAAAACCTACGAGGAATAAGGCGAAACCTGCATGCTTATAGGCCTTAGTACCTTTATGAATCCACTCGCGGGAAAGCACAGAAGTTGCTTCAGTGTTTAAAGTGCTGGGTGTAGATGAAGAGCTCATATCATGACCATGACAGAAAGAAAGAGCAGTGCTTTTGAGCATACTGCATCGAGAAAATTCGATGAATTAAAATTAGCAATTTAGAGGGTATTTTTCTAATATATTTAACAATAGATCATAATATGTTTTATATATAGCGATGGAACTCAGACATATACGCTACTTTTTAGCAGTAGCAGAAGAAAAAAACTTTACCAGAGCTGCGCAGCGTTTAAACATGAGCCAGCCGCCTTTAAGTATGCAAATCCGCGACTTAGAAGAAGAATTAGGCGCAGATTTATTTATTCGTTCGCCACATGGAGTGGAGCTGACCGAAGCTGGGCTTGCCTTTTTTAATGCGATACAGCCAGTACAGCAGCGCGTAGAAGATGCAGCAAACCTTGTTAAACAAGTAGCAAATGGCGAAGTCGGTCAACTACGATTAGGGTTTACAGGTACTTCAATGCTGAATCCTCTCATTCCTAAATGTGTTCGCTATTTTCAGCAGCAGTATCCTAAAGTAGATTTAAAGCTTGAAGAAGCCAATACCTTACTGCTCATCGACCTATTACTTGAAGACCGTTTAGATGTCGCGATTATTCGCTCACCACGCAACATTCCAGATAGTCTCATTCTTCAAGAATTATTAGCAGAACCACTCATTGCGGCTTTGCCTTCCGAGTCTTTGAGTTTAGATGATTCAACGCAAGAAATTGATTTAACCACACTGCGAGAGCTTGATTTTATTGTCTCGCCACCATCCATTAGCGCAGGGCTTTTTGATGCAATTAAACAAGCCTGTCATGAGCGTAGTTTTGAACCTAAAATTGGACAAAACGCCCCGCAAATTGTGTCTATTTTATCGTTGGTGTCTGCAAACCTAGGTGTGTCTTTGGTGCCGGAGTCGACTAAACAATTGCAAATACAGGGGGTGGCTTATCGTTCTTTAAAAGCGCCTGTACCTACGGTGGGTTTAGGGCTTGCTTATAAAAAACATGCCCCTTCACAAATGGCGATTAACTTTGCCAGTGTGGTGCAAGTGGCTTGCCACCACACCAACGAAATAGATGAAATTCACTAGTTTGATTTCGGCGCTTTATTCATTAAAAAGATGCCTGAAATAATGAAAATTGCACCATATAAAAACGACAAAGTCGGTTGTTCATGAATGAAAACCCAAGCCATAAGCGCTGCAAAAATAGGTTCGGAAAGCTCGGTGACTTGTACCTTTGCGGCACTCATATAAGACAACGCTTTGGTGGTACAGAAAAAGCCAAGTATGGTCGGCAGAACAGCTAAACCAATCAAACCTAAAACAATGTCAGTATTAAAATGAATACTATGCAAGTTTATTAAAAACGGAACGGCAAGATAAACGCTGCCAAAGAGCAATAAATACTTAGTTAGAAACAGTCCGCCGTTTAATTTGAACCTTTTAACTAAAACCGAAAATAGGCCATAACCCGTACCGGCAATTGAAGCGTTGATCAGCATTAAAATGCTATTTTCACCTTTCCATGAAATGATACTAATACCGGCGATAGCCAATAATGTTCCTACAAGAGAGTGAATATAGATACTTTCTTTTAATATGAATCGACCGAAAAATAGGGCAGAAATAGCAGCCGAAGCCATAAGGACCACCACCACATTGGCGGCAGCACCGTGGTTGTAGGCAATGGTCTCAAAAAAGAATAAAGAGAAAATCCCTAAAAAAGCACAGATGGCAATTTGAGTAAAAACACTGAGCTTACTTGGCGTGCTGCTAATGTAGGCAATCTTTTGGCTGACAGGCACTTTAAATAAAAAAACACTTAAAAAGAAAAACGCGATAATGGTTTTTAAAAAGGCAATGTCTTGGGGGTTTAAACCACTGTGCATGAGTAATTTACTAATGACGCCAATAGAGGCATTTAAAGCCGCTGCACAAAGTGCAAATAGGGTTCCAATAACTAGATTATTCACTCTTATAATTCTTCCTAAGTTTTACGCATGAAGTCTACAATATTTTTTGGATGAATATTCAACAAAAATAACCAATTATCGCTTGGTATTTTCAACGATTTATATTGAATTGATTTAATAAATTTTTATTTAAGACTAAAAGCATTGTAAGGGACTTTTGTTTCAAATAATTGTGATTTATAAAACTTACTCATATTATATAATTAGTTAATTATTAAAGAATTTTAAAAATGATTAAATCTATTATTTCAGGTTGCGCGGTTCTTACACTTTCGGCTTTTGCAGTGACTCATGCAGAGTTTTCTTTTGAACAAGAATTACAACAAGGCTGTAATAAAGTGAAGCAATACGCGAGCTTAGGCAAGAAAAACTACGACCAAAAACAATATAAAAAAGCGCTCGAAAACTTCCAAAGCCAAGCCTCTTGGACTGCCTTTTGTAAAGCCAATGAAGATGAAACCACAGTTAAATTTACCGACCGTGATATTGAAGTTGCCAACAATAACGTGGGCTTAGCCTATGCCAAATTGGGTCAGCCACTGTGGGCGAGAGCATGGTTTATGCTCGATGAAAAATCAAAGTCGAGCCTGTTTAATCTTCAGCAGTTACCAGCCCCTAAAGCGTCAAATGACCTGTCTGGTGAGTATGTGCGTTACTCAGGTTTTGGTGAGTGGGATCACATCACGGTAACTCGCAAACAGGGCCAATATGCGCTTGGCTATTCAGGTGTTTATATGGGTTTACGAAGCTTAATTTATGGGCCGAACATGGGGCAGTTCGATACCAAAATGCCGATCAATACCAAGCAAACTATTTATAAAGACGAAGACTGCCGCATTCAGCTCGATTTTAAAACCAATGCGAAATTAGGCAATTACATTCAAGTTAAACAAAACGAGGGCAACTCGGGCTGTGGCTTTGGACATAACGTTTATGCAGACGGCACTTATTTAAAAGTTGAGTCTGCAAAATAAGCTTAAAACTCTAGGAACTAAATAATGAAAAATATATTTGCACGTTTACTACTTCTTTCGACGGTTATTTTGTCTGCTCAGGTCTATGCAGATGTAGCAAATACAACATGTAAAGAGGTGAAATTTCAAAAAGCCGATGAAGCGTGGAGTGGGCACTACTATTTACATGGCGTGATGGAAGTTGGTTCGGAACTTTTACTTCAGCCAGACGGCAAGTTTAAATGGATGCTTGCTGTGGGTGCTTTAGACCAATATGCCGAAGGCACATGGTGGAAAAACGGTGACTGTATTGGTTTAAAGCCAGAAGCTAAATTTAAAAAGGGTTTAAGTATTTTCCCTGAAAGCCTAACGATTTCAGATAAATCTTTAGACGCGATCTGGGACGGTGGACGCCAACAAGGCACATATAGCAAAGACTAAACTAAAAAAGTCCGACACTGAGTCGGACTTTTTTATGGCTTATATTTTAGTGGTTGACCGCAGCAAGTTGCTGAGCGTTATAACGCGCGCCCATGTTTGGGTATCTCGCGATAATCGCTTGAATTTCTGCCAAATCTGCTGCTGTTAAATGAAGGTCTACAGCACCCGCATTTTCTACAAGGCGTTCGATTTTACGCGTACCCGGAATTGGAATAATGTCGTCACCTTGCGCCAAAATCCAAGCTAAAGCCAGTTGAGCCGCTGTCGCATTTTTGCTTTGAGCAAAGTCGCTAAATGCTTGTGCCAAGCTTTGGTTATTTTTCCAGTTATCGCCTTGGTAGCGTGGTAACTGACGACGGAAATCACTTTCGTCTAAGTTGTTCACATCAAGCGTATTGGTGATTAAACCACGCGACAGCGGTGAATACGGCACAAGGCTAATGCCTAACTCGCGAATGGTTTGCAAATGGGTTTGCTCGAACTCACGGGTAAGTAGCGAGTATTCATGTTGTACCGCTGCAATTGGGTGAATCGCATGTGCTTTACGAATGGTTTCAGCCGATGCTTCACTAAGTCCTAAATAACGAACTTTACCTTGTTTGACCAAGTCCGCCATTGCGCCAATGGTGTCTTCAACTGGAACATTTGGGTCTATGCGATGCGCATAATACAAATCAATCACGTCTGTATTTAAGCGTTTTAAACTGTTTTCAACCGCAACTTTAATCCACTCTGGAGAACCGTCGATATAAGACTCTAAAGAGTTTTGTGGGTTAAGGTTGTCTTCTTTATAACGGAAGCCAAATTTGGTCGCCAAGAACACTTTGTCGCGGTTTTTTTCTAAAACTTTTGAGAGCAAAACTTCGTTTGCACCGTTGCCGTACATGTCGGCAGTGTCCCAAAAGTTAATGCCGAGGTCTAATGCTTTTTCTAGAGTGGCAATGCTTTGTGTGTCGTCTGAGGCACCATAGGCAAAGCTCATTCCCATGCAACCTAAACCAAGTGCTGATACTTTTTCGCCTGTTTGTCCTAAAGTTCTATATTTCATTTTTCACACTCTTTTTGCAAAATCACTTGAGTAGAAAAACTATAAAATGCTTTGGCTCAAACTGACGTATAACATTCAAACCAATAATTATAAAATTCAAACAATCTGTTTTTAGGCTACACAGTCTTCGCGGAACTTTTTAGGTGAAAATCCGGTATTTTTCTTAAAGAAGTTGGTGAAATACGCTGAATATTCAAAGCCTAAGCTATAGGCAATTTCGGAAATATTCCAACTGGTGTGTTGTAGCAGTGCTTTGGCTTCTTGCGTAATGCGCGAGCTAATATGCTCAGAGGTGGTTTTACCTGTGGCTTCTTTTACAGCGCGGTTTAAGTGGTTCACATGCACCGACAGGCCATAGGCATAGTCATTTGCAGTTTTGAGTTTAAGCTGAAAATGTGGCGAGTCGATTGGGAACTGGCGCTCTAATAATTCAAAGAACAAATGGCAAATCCGAACTGCAGCATTGCTATGTTTTTCAAACTGTTGGGTCGGTTGCATTTTCATGGCTTCATGCACAATCAGGTGCAAATAGTTTCTTAAAACGTTGTATTTATGAATATAGTCTGAATTTATTTCAGTCATCATCTTTTTGAAAATAAATGAAATTTCTTCAACTTGTTGGTCGTTTAAAAAATATAGCGGATCGCCGTCGACTTTAAACAATGGTGAGTCTTTTAAAAAGCTTTGTCTTGATTCTTGGTTTACAAACTCTTCGGTAAATAGACAAAACCAGCCTGCCTGTTCGGGCGAATTAATTTCCCATGCATATGGCACCATTGGGTTTGAAAACAGTAAACCAGGGCGGTCGACTCGTATCCAGCGGTTAGCGTAGTGAAGTTCGCCTGTGCCTAAAACCAGTGAAATTTTATAATAATCGCGGCGGCTATAAGGCGTGAGAAACGAGCAGGCATCGCGTTGGAACACGTTAAAATGTCCAAACGAGGTCGATGGAACCGAGTAATCGCTATCTCTGGTTAAAGAAAAGCGGCGATAAAAATCATGTATGGTTTCCATGTCTTTGCCTGCGTGCCTTATTAATTTATTTAAAGTTATAAAATTCAAACTTTATTTACTGTAGCTTTTATTTATAGCGCGATCAATCAGTTCATTTAAACAGGTTTGAAAATGAATAATTTTTTATAAATACTCAGGGTAAGCAATGTAAGAAGACTCTACACATTCGAAGCCCATTTGGCGGTAAAGGGTAACCGCTGGAGTGTTATCAATGTCGACAATTAAGTGGGCAATCCGTCCAGTTGCAACAATCCGATTCACTGCAAATTTTAAGATGCGCTCGGCAAAACCTTTTCGACGATAAGCAGGGAAGGTATATGTGCCGCCAATAGAAACGAGCCGATCGGTTTCTATGCCTAAACGTATAATCGAAACGATTTGTTGATCTGCTTCAAGCACAATAATTTTTTGTTGTTGAATTAAAGATCCCCAATCAGGTGTTTCATTTACTGAGCGCTCTTTATTGTATTGATGCTGATATTCATTAAGGCGCGCAATGTCCGAAAGTTCAGCCAAGCGGCCTTGAGCTTCAAAAAACTGGCGTGAGCAAACCATGATCCATTGATCATATTCTCGTAAAATACGCCCTTTTGGTTTGATCTCGGCATGTAATAAATCTCGCCCGATTGCGGTCGTTACGATCCGACGCGGTTGAAGCTCTAAAATGGATTTGCATAGTAATGATCCAGATGATGCCTCTGATGGAACCCAAAAACAGGTGCCGCCAGCAACGATGACTGCGACTCCTAGCAGTTGTTCAGCATTTTTTGAGTTATACAAACGTAAGAGTTGCCACTCAGCATTGATCGCTTGTGTTTGAGCAAGAAAGGCCATCGCCCCAATAGAATAATTGGACCGCTCTTCAAGCCACTGAAAGATAATTTGATATTCTTCTGAACTGGTGGGAGGTCCTTTTATTATCATTATTAATTACCTATTCAGATGATGAAATCAATCATAATTCACTATCCTACATTTTTATTATCATGACATCGTTAAATTTAAGTTGAAGGTCTTTTTAGCTTAAATATCTAATTGAATAAACAACAATAATTATTTAACCATTTTCTATTCAACCTTACATTGACACTCAAAAACGTGCGGATTATCCTTTGCCTGCTGGCCTACATTGCCAGTGGGTTTTAGCAGACCCTTTTACATACAGCACATCAGATTTGCTCCTTCTGAGGGGGAGATCTGTGTGTGAAACCACCGTCCCCCTCACGTTGCGGTAGGGCGGAAGGGGGACACCCTCGGGTGTGCTGGTTCTGTATGTCCAGTCTGCTAACCCCTTTTCGTCCTGCCACCATTATTTAGCAGTAATTGTGGTAGAGCTTCTAATACATACAGGAGTTCGCTATGCGTACTATTTCATCTCTCTCATTGGCAACCTTTGCCAAAATCTTTATGTCTACATCCAACTGGTCTTTAAAACGGTTTAACCGACTCTAGGTTTTAAGCCATAGGTCATTACGACTAAAAAATCATAGCAACAATAAAACCCGAGATAGGCGAGCACACCATTTTTGTGCGGCTTCTACATGCCTGTATTTAACGCTCAATTTAAGAGTGGCGGCACTTCTATCTCATTTATTTACAACAAAAAATTATTTTAAGCGGTATACATGAAAAATTTAGGCGCTTCACGTAAAGCATTACACGTGATTGATACAGCAACAAATTTATTTAAACAATATGGCTTTAATAAGGTCGGGGTAGACCAAATTATTGCCGAATCTCAAATAAATAAAGGAACCTTTTACAACTACTTTCACTCTAAAGAAAGATTTGTTGAAAGGTGTTTGGTCACACAAAAAGAGCAGTTACAAGAAAAAGTGAGTGTGGTGAGTGAGTTTTACCAAAATGCAGATTTGTCTGATCAACTCAGGCAAATTTACCTATTACATGCTGACTTAAAAAGCGCGTATTACTTGTTGTTTAAGGCGATTTTTGAAATTAAAAAGCTTTATCCAAATGCCTACCAAACCGCACTCAGATATAGGCGATGGCTTAAAAATGAAATTTTCTGCTTGCTCATGGAAACCAAAAAAACAGTTTCCTATGCAGAGGCGGAGATATTTGTATTTATGATTGATGGCACAATTCTGGGGCTGTTAAGTTCAGATGAAGAAAAGGAGCGAGATGCTTTGCTTGAGTATTTTTTAAAAAGGGTTTGAGGGGGAAAGGCCTAGCTTTAGGCCTTTTTTAAACTTAAAAAGTTGAGTGCTCAAGCATATATTTCATGGGGCTTAATCGCCTAAAGTAATTCGAAGTCTGTTTAATGCTCCCATTAAAGAAATACTCGCCGTTAAATCTACAATCTCTTTTTCACTAAAATGCTGAGCCAAACTTTCTCGAGTCACCTCAATTTGTTTCGGGTCATTTAAAGTAGTAATTGCGGATGCAAACTCTAAAACGACTTTTTGCTTTTCAGAGAAAGCTTTTGAATGTTTATACCCCGGTATTTGGTCGATAACCTCTTGAGCTATGCCAAAGTCTCTTAATTCCTTGGAATGAAAAGCACAACAATACGCACAACCATTGATTTGAGATACATGCAACTCGGCTAAAGCAATTAGTTTTGGGTCTAAATCTGAAGATCTAATAGAAGAATGAGCTGAATATAAATGCCCGATAGTTTTCTTTGAAATTTCTTTATATTCCACAGTAAATGTCCGTGATGAGTTAGATAGAAGCATTATTTATAATTAGGTATAGGTTGTAAATTAGGCATTTTTTTGTTATGTAGGTATATTTATTATACTTAGTAATCATCTATGAGAGATAACATTTCAGGCTGTACAGTCGAAGAAGCCATGACGGTGTTAGGCGGCCGTTGGCGCATGCTCATTATTTCTTTTTTATTAGAAAGAACCATGCGTTTTAATGAGTTACGCAGAGCAATCCCTAATATTTCTCAGAGAATGCTAACTTTAGAGCTACGTTTTTTAGAAGAAGAAGGTTTTATTTTAAGAGAAGTCTATGCACAAGTTCCTGTTAAGGTTGAATATTCTTTAACTGAGGAAGGCCGAAAACTAGAAAAATTAGTAGATGTATTAAAAGAAGTAGGTGGATGGCTTAAGTCGAGATAGTTTTGTTTTTCGTAAGTGAATGAATGTTTGATTATTTTAAGGTGGGGAGCTCATGATTCGATAATTTTGAGCCAACTCATGAGCTAAATTTAGAATATATATTTAAGGATTCTTTTTAATAATTTCATCAAAAAAATTAGGACTATTTTTTAGAATTTCAGGCACCTGAGTTGTGCCAGACTGATGTTGGAGTGCTAATAAAATTGTTAGTAATTCATAGGTATAGTCTGGCTGAGCGTCATTTTTAATAAGCTTTATAACATGTGAAGAAAATTCAAAAGCTTCTGCTGGTAATAGCGAATAAACATTTTCATCAATGAAAGTAGATAAGTACCATTCATCCAATTCTTCTTTTGAGGCTAATTTTTCAAGAAAACTAGATAAAGCATTTATAAACATTTTTATCCTTTCTCACTTTATCTCTAGTATGAAAATTAAAGACTATCCTTTTCAGAATAGTCTCTTACTCTAACTTTTATTGCTCACTCAAAACTAACTCTTTAATCTTCACAGCTTTTTCAAAGTGATCTAGCTTATGCTCCATAATCCACCAATGCGCTGCTTCCATGAGTAGCTCAGGGTTATCATTCTTATTTTTAAAAAAAGCATAAAAAGATAGACCGACATTGTCTCCCTTCTTTTCAATTTTATCGTCGCATCCCTTAATAAAAATTTCTCTTAATTCATTTCTCATAATTAGTATCACTTTAAGTCTATAAAACTAAGACGGCTTATTTTGCTCGCCCCATAGGCACATCATATCTAATTGATCCTAGCCAAAATAATGGACAGTACTTCCTTCTAAAGATAACGTAACGTTAACTTTGGAGATCCAAGAAATGGCCAAACGTTTTAGTGCTGAATTTAAACAGCAAGCAATTGATTATGCACTTT
>NZ_JANBNX010000034.1:0-34303 GCF_035615275.1 Acinetobacter sp. IK23 | reverse complement strand
AAGTGCATAATCAATTGCTTGCTGTTTAAATTCAGCACTAAAACGTTTGGCCATTTCTTGGATCTCCAAAGTTAACGTTACGTTATCTTTAGAGGGAAGTACTGTCCATTATTTTGGCTAGGATCACCCATCGAAATATTTTTCTTATTAAATTGTTTTTTGTGTAACTTATCAAATAACATGTTAATAAATAATTAGGCCAAAAGAAAAATGACTAATTCATTCATAAATCAATGGAAGTTTTTTTATCCTAATAAACTTCCAATTTCACATTGTTTTCGACAATATTTTTCACAATTTTGGTTCCGAATTCATAGCCTTCCAGAGTCAAAAAGATATGCAGATACACCTGCAGAATATGAATTATTATTAAATCGTCATAATCAAATTATTGATGACTGTTTCGATTCTAATGCTTCTATTTTTATTGTTACCGGTCATTATTTCAGTCAAAGCGATAATAATAAAATATATGATCCAACTTTAAGGCTCAAATACGAATTTCATCCAGAAAAAGAAATAAATCTAACACAAGCTAATCCCGAAAATTATGATGATGACGAAGAAGATCATTTCTATAGACCGTATTCCATCAATGAAATTTGGAAAAAAAATGAACACAATGACTTATTAAAAAAGATCGCCGACGATGAGGTTCGAGCCTTTATGATTTCTTTTGAGCAAAATATAATTATTGCTCCATATGATGGTGGCATTGATTTTATTATCTTTAATGACGCCAAGAGGAATGAGTTAATAAATAAGTATAAAGATTGGCTGTCACCACGAGCGGATGGATTATAAAACTTTAGGAATATTAAATAACACATCTGTAATCTCTAAAGATTTTGGAGATAGACTTAATGAGAAATTATAATTCCCTATGAGTGGATGATCTTCTATTGGTAATGAATCTATATAATTTCTTTGCTTTATCCAATGAGTATGAGCCACACAATTTTTATGACAGCCTCAATCAAATCCTCTCTTTTTTTCTTATGAATTGCTAAATAATCATCTAGATAGCTCGAAACTTTATTATTTACTTTCTTTAAAATTCATCATTTATGAAGGAATTATAATTCAATAAATCAAATATTAAGGAAAACTCACCTAGTGACAAACAATGTGTATACAAAACATCGATTGCTCAAAAACCCCTCACAATCATGATAACGATTAACAACCTTATCTAGTAATACAGTTGCAGTATCTAATAATCTTTTCTTAATTTATTTAAAGACAATAATATATAAATAAAACTTTTATTATATTTAATCAAAGATTTGCATTATCAACAATCTTTAACTGTCTCTTCTCATATACGGTCATCATAAATGCTAAACCACATAAAATGGTGAAGCCGCCAGTCATTGGTATTAATGTCCCATCATATAATTGCCCAATAATAGAGGCAAGAATAAGTGACAAAACGGAGGACGCTGCACCAATAATGGCCGAAGCCATACCAGCAACATGCCCCATTGGCTCCATTGCAATCGCATTTAAGTTACCAAATAAAGTTCCAAATAATAAAAACAGAATGCAGGCATAAAGCATAAACATCCAAAATGCTACAGTCACCCCTAAAAGTTGAATTCCTAAGAAAACCAAAGAAATTAAGCAAAGACCGAGAAAGCCATAAATACAAATTGGACGCATACCAAACTTCATGACAATTTTAGAGTTGGTAAATGAAGCAATTCCCATCACACCAGCAAGCACAGCAAAGTAAGCACTAAACTCTTGCCCAGTTTTACCAAATTGCTGCATAAAAATTTGTTGAGAAGTTCCCAAATAGCCAATAAATCCACCAAAGCAAAAGCCTGCACATAACAAATAGCTCATGGTGGTTTTGTTACTCACTACTTCTTTAAAGCCCTCTTGAAATGCTTGTAAACGCATAGGTAAACGGTTTTCAGGAAGTAGCGTCTCTTCTAATCGTAAAGCGACCCATGCGCCAACCACTGTTGCATAAACCATATATAAAACAAAAATATCACGCCAACCAAAGAAATGAATAATAAGCTGCCCCAGACTTGGTGCTATTGCTGGAGCAACCATAAATACCATCATAATTAAGGACATGATACGGGCCATTTGAGCACCGCTATATTTATCTCGAACAATCGAAATAGAGGCAACGTAAGGTCCAGAAACCCCAATACCTTGAATAAAGCGCCCTACTAAAAACCATTCAAAACTTTGTGTGGTAAAGCACAATAAACTTCCCAAAAAGTAAATGATGATCCCAGCAAATAAAATGCGTTTACGTCCAATCGCATCAGATAGAGGTCCAGCAATGAGTTGCCCTATCGTCATACCGGAAAAAATACCAATAATGACCCACTGTGTCTGATTATTATTCTTTAAGTCAAAAACTCGTCCAATCTCACCTAAAGCAGGCAAGACAGCATCTATTGAAAAAGAAACAATAGACATGAGTAATGCCATCAGAAGTGCAAACTCACGGAAATGGATTTTTGATTTCATTTTTCTTCTCTACTATTTATTCTATTTGCATTGTACTACATACAAATAAGCCACCTTTCGGTGGCTTATTTCAATTTTTATATTAACCGATAAACTTACGTGCGTTACGGAACATACGTAACCATGCACCATCTTCAGTCCACTCTTCTGGACTCCAAGAGTGTTGAATTGCACGGAAGGTACGCTCTGGGTGCGGCATCATAATCGTTGCACGACCGTCTTTAGATGTTACACCAGTAATCGCTTCCGGCGAACCGTTCGGGTTCAATGGATAATGTTGAGTCGGGTTACCGTGACTATCAACATAACGCAATGCAACTTGGTTCGCAGCATTCAAGCTTGCTATGTTAGTTTCACTCGCAACTGCACGGCCTTCACCATGTGCTACAGCAATCGGTAAAATCGAACCTTCCATACCATCGAGTAATACAGAAACAGATTTTTCAACACGAACGTTTACGCTACGAGCTTCAAAAACTTCTGACATATTGCGGTGGAAACGTGGCCAGTGTTCAGCACCCGGAATAAGCGGTGCTAATTGTGACAACATTTGGCAACCATTACAGATACCTAAGCTAAACGTACCTTCACGGTGGAAGAATTGCTCGAATTGATCACGTAATTTTGCATTAAACAGAACTGATTTTGCCCAGCCACCGCCAGCACCCATTACGTCACCGTAAGAGAAACCACCACAAGTTACCAAGCCTTCGAAATCACTTAGGCTTACACGACCAGCAAGTAAGTCGCTCATGTGTACGTCAATCGTATTAAAGCCAACTTTGTCGAAAGCTGCTGCCATTTCAATATGACCATTTACACCCTGCTCACGCAAGATTGCCATATTAGGACGACGGCTGTTGATAAACGGCGCTTCAATAGGTTCATTTAAATCAAATGTAGGTTTTGCAATTAAACCTTGATGTGATTTATCAGTAATTAAAGCAAATTCTTGATCAGCAGTTTCAACGTTATCACGTAAACGTTGGATCTGATGAGAGACTTCAGACCAAGCCTGTTGTAACTCTGCTCGCTCTAGTGTTAAGCCATTTACAGATAATTGGTCAGTGTTATTTACGCGACCAACTACAGCAATTGCATCCTTCAAGCTAGAAGCAGCAACTTCTGCTTGTAAAGCATCCCAATCAGTTGCTTTGATTTGAACTACTGCACCAATTTCTTCAGCAAATAAGCCCGCAGTAGATTGGTTTTCTAATGCCACACCTAGACGTGAAGCAAACATCATTTCAGCTACAGTTGCGAGTAAACCACCATCACCGATGTCATGGTAAGCTTGAATCAACCCACGGTTATTCCAGTCTTGAATTAAAGCAAAGAATGCTTTGAAATCATCAAAACTATCAACATCTGGAGTGACTGAACCAATTGCTTTATATACTTGCGCAAGAATCGAACCACCTAAACGGAACTGACCTTTAGATAAATCAATACGTACAAGTACTGAATCTTCTAAATTCTTAAGTTCAGGTGTTAAAGTCTTACGAACATCAGCTACTGGAGCAAATGCAGTAATTACACCAGTCATTGGAGAG
Organism: Acinetobacter sp. IK23; assembly: GCF_035615275.1. Lineage (NCBI taxonomy): Bacteria > Pseudomonadati > Pseudomonadota > Gammaproteobacteria > Moraxellales > Moraxellaceae > Acinetobacter > Acinetobacter sp. IK23. The sequence continues at coordinate 30,257 of NZ_JANBNX010000034.1, read as the reverse complement.
GTTACAGCTTTATCTTCGCCGTTGTCGTTCCAAGTAGTACGCATTGAAAGTGAGTCTTTACCTACAGGAATCGCAATTCCTAAAGCAGGACACATTTCCATACCAATCGCTTTCACACCTTCAAACAGTGCTTGGTCTTCACCTTTTTGACCAGCAGCAGCCATCCAGTTTGCAGAAAGTTTGATATCGCTAATTTGTTCAATGTTTGCACATGCAATATTGGTAATTGCTTCAGCAACTGCCAAACGAGCAGACGCTGCTGGATTTAACAATGCAACTGGTGGACGTTCACCCATTGCCATTGCTTCACCAGTGAAGCCTTGTAAGCTTGTTGTCGTTACTGCTGCATCCGCAACAGGAATTTGCCAACGACCAACCATTTGGTCACGTGCAACCATACCTGTAATTGAACGGTCACCAATAGTGATCAAGAATGATTTAGACGCAACTGTAGGATTTTTCAATACACGGAAAATCGCATCTTTCAAATCAACTTTTGAAGCGTCAAATTCGTTACCTTTACGCTCAATTGTTTCATAAGAACGTTGCATACGCGGTGTACCACCAAGCATCACTTGCATTGGGATATCAACTGCATTGTTCTCGAACAATGGATCTTCAACAGTTAAATGACGTGCTTCAGTTGCTTCACCTAATACGGCAAATGGACAACGTTCACGTGCACAGATTGCTTCGAACTGCTCTAAAGACTCTGGACGAATTGCAAGAACATAACGCTCTTGTGCTTCGTTTGACCAGATTTCCATTGGGCTCATGCCCGGCTCTAATGAAGGAATCTTACGAAGATTAAGAACTGCACCTAACTCGTGGTCATTTACAAGTTCAGGCATAGCATTTGATAGACCACCCGCACCAACGTCGTGTACAGAAACGATTGGGTTGAAGTCTTCTAAGCGCCAGCATGTATCGATCACTTCTTGACAACGGCGTTCCATTTCTGGGTTTTCACGCTGTACAGAAGCAAAGTCAAGGCTTTCACCCATTGTACCGCTGTCTACAGAAGATGCTGCACCGCCACCAAGACCAATTAACATTGCAGGGCCACCCAATACAATGAGCAAGTCACCTGGTTGAATCGCATCTTTTTCTACATGGTCAGGACGAATGTTACCGTAACCACCAGCGATCATGATTGGCTTATGGAAGCCCTTCACTTCACCATTTACGTTTTGTTCGAAAGTACGGAAATAACCATTTAAAGCAGGACGACCAAACTCATTGTTAAATGCCGCGCCACCTAATGGACCTTCAATCATAATTTGTAATGGCGATGCCATACGTGAAGGTTTACCGTAGTTTTCTTCCCAAGGTTGTTCAAAACCAGGAATATTTAAGTTAGAAACTGTAAAGCCTGTTAAACCAGCTTTTGGTTTACCACCACGACCAGTTGCACCTTCATCACGGATTTCACCACCCGAACCAGTAGCAGCACCAGCAAATGGAGAAATTGCTGTTGGATGGTTGTGAGTTTCAACCTTCATTAAAATATGAGCAGCTTGGCTCTTATATTTATAAACAAAATGACCATTTTCATCTGCTTTTGGATAAAAACGCATAGTGTCATAACCAACGATTACAGAAGCGTTATCTTTGTATGCTGATAACACATCAGTTGGTGATTCTTTATAAGTATTTTTAATCATTTGGAACAATGATAATGGTTGTTTTTCACCATCAATTGTCCATTCAGAACCGAAAATTTTATGACGGCAGTGTTCAGAGTTTGCTTGTGCAAACATCATTAACTCGATGTCATTTGGATTACGGCCAAGTCGTGTGAACGCTTCAGTTAAATAATCAATTTCTTGTTCAGATAAAGCAAAACCAAATTCGTTGTTGGCTTTTACTAAAGCTTCTTTACCTTCACCCAAGATATCAATTGAGTTTAAAGGTTTTGGAGCTGTTTCTGAAAAGAGCGCTTTTGCGTCATCAATTTGAGCAAAAACAGTTTCTGTCATACGGTCATGAAGTACTTGTTTTACTTCATTAGAAATTTCAGAAACACCTTTTAACGTAAATAAAAGACCACGTTCTAAACGGTGAACTGGCGTATTACAGTTCTTGAAAATATCAGTTGCTTTAGAAGACCAAGGTGAAATAGTACCCACACGTGGTGTTACTAAAATCTGAATCTCATCACTTGCAGTTTGACGAAGTTCAAAAGACTCACCGTCATTTAATAATTGCAAAGCAGATTGATGTTGCTGCTCGTTGAGCGCTTGATCAAACAAATAGACCCATTGGCTGTCAAAAGATTGAACAGAACTAATTGACGATAAACGTGTTAATAGTTGAGCTTTCTTAAAAGAAGAATGTGCTGCTGCACCGGCCACGATAAACATGTTGATTTTGGCTCCACGGGCAGGTCTTGTGAACCTTACCGCAATGTGACTTTAGAGAGAGCGCATATTCTACTGTGTCTTGCTAAAATCAGCTAGATGTAGAATCAGTATTCTGTAACCTAATTCTGCAAGAAGTGATGTGTTTTTTGTTCAAAATCATTTTTTTAAGCATTATAGGTAAAAATAAATTGTTTCATGTTTATTCAATAACATAATAAAACCTGAACTAAGACAAACTATGTCGCACCATGCTAGTGCTTTTAAGTTTTTTTTGGCATGATCAGGCTTTATAGTTTTGAATAATGATAAATGGAACAAATGCGTTGGTTGGAACTGCTTTCTGCAGTTCGTTTAGGTAGTAAAAAAAGCAGTACAGAATTGGCTCGAAGCCCATTTCATAAAGATTATGATCGCATTATATTTTCACAAAGTTTTCGTCAGTTAAACCGTAAAACTCAAGTTCACCCTCTAGCACAGCATGATGGGATCCATACCCGTTTAACTCACTCCCTTGAGGTTTCCTGTATTGGCCGTTCCATGGGTATGCTGGCAGCCGAAAAAATAAAAGATGAATTGCCCGTTTGGATATCTCCTGCCGATGTTGGCGCAATCATTCAAGCAGCTTGCCTTGCTCACGATATTGGCAATCCACCCTTCGGACACGCAGGTGAATATGCAATTCGTGAATGGTTTGATGATGCCTCACATAATGATTTTCTAAAAAAATTAACGCCCGAAGAAGAAGCAGACGTCCGTCAGTTTGAAGGTAATGCTCAAGGTTTACGCCTCTTAACCCGTATTGACTATCATCCAGACGATGGAGGTATGCGTTTAACTTACGCGACCCTAGGCGCATATTTAAAATATCCTTGGCTTTCAAAAACAATAGCTTCTCAAGGTGATCGTCCATCACACCAACGAGCCAAATTTGGTTGCTATCAGTCTGAAAAAGAAATTTTAAAGCAAATTGCTGAACAGCTTGGTCTCATTCAATTAGGTGAATACCATTACTGCCGCCACCCGCTTACCTATTTACTAGAAGCTGCAGACGATATTTGCTATGCCCTCATCGATTTAGAAGATGGCATTATTTTAAATATGCTGAATTACCAAGAAGTTGAACCGATTTTCCTCAACTTAATTGCAGATTATGGCCAACCTGAAGAGTTATCAATGCCAAGTAGTACATGGCAACAAAAAATTTCGGCATTGCGTGGTCGTGTCATGAAACGTTTAGTTGATGAAGTCACTACCGCTTTTGCCAAACATCAGTATGAAATTATTACAGGTCAGCTGCAAGGTAGCCTTCTACAATACTGCTCACCAGATATTGCTAAAGGGATTGAAACAGCCAAAAATCTGGCGCGTGAAAAAATATTTGAACACCCGCAGAAGTCTGGTTTAGAAATTATTGCACATCAAAGTTTGCAAACTATTCTTGACGCATTTGTACCATTAACCATGCCGCATAAATCTTTAAGCTTTAAAGAACAACGTTTAATGTCGATCCTTCATTTGTACGGTGCCCGCTTTAGCAATAACCACTACAGTAATATCATGCAGGTACTCGATATTATTAGTAAGTTTTCAGATCATCAGGCTTATAGCTTGGCGCAAGAGCTACAAGGTAATAAAATAGGTCTGTTTTAATGATAAGTAGACATGTTGATAGAGGGCTTTATCCATCATCTTTTATGTATTCAGATCAGTGGGTAAAATGTCCTAAATGTTCTCATCTGAGTATCCTGAAATATGACAGTCCTTTATCACCAGTAAATGCGCCTTATCAAGGAACTTTTTCTTTTAGTTGTTTAAATTGTTGTTATCAAATTAAAGCTGAAGAGAGTTCAATATCGAGTCGTCACAATGGTCATTTTTACGCCACAGCTTACCAGCGTTGCCAAAGTTGTGGTGGGTCATGGATCAAGGCAAATCAAAAGCTGAATAATTCAGGAGCTTATCCTCCATATATTCAAGCTAAATGTCATCTATGCCAAAAAATTTCAAAATTTGAAAAATATAATGTAGCTTTTGTTTTAGACCAAAAATTTGGTTTTACAAACTATGGTCTTGAACTTTATCTAAAAACTTCAAGTAGGCATGGAGACATATACGTTTATAGCCCTGAACATTTAAAAGAATTAAAAATATTCATTGAGGCTAATTTAAGAGAAAGAACTAAACAGACTGGTAATAACAGTTATTTTTCACGTCTACCTGCATGGATAAAATCCACACGAAATCGAAAAGAAATTTTAAAAGCCATTTTGCGTTTAGAACAAATGGCATCTACTATTCAACCATTAACAAATAAGTGAAAGATACAATGATCGGATGTTTAATTGGCGAAGTGTTTGCCTTAGAAGCCCCTACTGTCTTACTGAATGTAAATGGTGTGGGCTATGAAATTGATACGCCACTTTCAACATTTTGCCAATTACAAAAAGGCCAGAAAGTTACGGTATGGACGCATTTGGTCGTCCGTGAAGATGCCCAGCAGCTTTATGGTTTTAGTGATGTTCAAGAGAAAACAATTTTCCGCACTTTATTAAAAGTAAATGGTGTTGGTCCGAAAATGGCATTAGGTATTTTATCGACGTTAAGCGTTGAGTTATTGGTTCATACCATTGAACATGATGATATCAACACATTGGTCAAAGTTCCGGGCGTTGGTAAAAAAACAGCTGAGCGCTTAATGATTGAACTACGTGACCGTTTTAAAACCTTGGTTCAAGGCACTTCAACTGCAGCAACTATGCCTCAAATTCAATTTGCTGCAAACTCTCCTGTTGCAGAAGCAGAAGCTGCGCTGCAATCTTTAGGTTATAAGCCACTTGAAGCACAAAAAGCTGTAGCTGCGGTTAAAGCCGATTACACTGAATCAGCCGATATTATTCGTGCTGCTCTTAAATCAATGATGAAGTAAACACACTTATGCAAGACCGTCTAATCAGTGGAACAGAAAAACCTGAAGATCATTTTGATCGGGCTATTCGACCGACTTCACTTGCCGACTATATTGGACAGCCAGTTGTACGCGAGCAAATGGAAATTTTCATCGGTGCGGCTCGTGGTCGTGGTGAAGCACTCGATCACACACTGATTTTCGGTCCACCGGGCTTAGGAAAAACCACGCTTGCCAATATTATTGCGCGTGAAATGGGTGGCAACCTCAAATCCACTTCAGGGCCTGTTTTAGAGCGTGCGGGTGATTTAGCAGCGATGCTCACCAACCTTGAAGAAGGCGACGTCTTGTTTATTGATGAAATTCACCGCCTTTCTCCAGTGATTGAAGAAATTCTTTATCCAGCGATGGAAGACTACCAATTAGATATTATGATTGGTGAAGGCCCTGCTGCTCGTTCAATTAAACTCGATTTACCCCCGTTTACACTTGTCGCGGCTACAACGCGTGCAGGTTTGCTCACCTCTCCTCTACGTGACCGTTTTGGTATTGTGCAGCGTCTTGAGTTCTACTCTGTAGAAGACTTAACTCACATTGTGTCACGCTCTGCAAACTTGATGAATGTACCCATTACTGTTGAGGGTGCAGAAGAAGTTGCACGCCGTGCCCGTGGAACACCACGTATTGCCAATCGATTATTACGTCGAGTTCGTGACTATGCTCAAGTGAAAGGTACAGGTGAAGTAACCCATGAAATGGCACAGCGTGCGCTTGATATGCTCAATGTTGATAAAGCTGGCTTAGACACCCTAGACCGCCGTTATTTGAGCATGTTACTCGAGCGTTTTGATGGCGGCCCTGCTGGAGTCGAAGCACTTGCAGCAGCTATGGCTGAAGACAGCGGTACACTTGAAGATGTGATTGAGCCTTATTTAATTCAACAAGGTTATGTCATGCGTACTGCGCGAGGCCGTATTGCAACCAATCAGTCTTATTTACAGTTTGGCATGACACCACCTGAGCCTAAAAACTAAGCAAAGGAAGAGAGTTTTCTCTTCCTTTTTTAATTTAAGTATTTTTTTCAATTCAAATAATAATTGTCTTATCAATACATTAGCTACTCTATACCTTTTAAGTCTATATTTATACCTTATTGATTTTTTAATATTCTTAAAAACTGAATTATAAGAAATCTAGATATAAAATCTTATGGAAAATAATATTTTTAGGATAAGGACATGTACAAAAAAGCCGCTTTAATTTTTCCACTTGCCCTCATGAGTCAACTGAGCCTAGCAGATTGGGTCAAAGATGCCGCACAACAAAATGAGAATCAGGTCATTCAGTTAAGACAACATATTCATCAAAATCCTGAACTTGGCAATATGGAATTTAAAACATCTGCACTTGTTCAAAAAGAATTAAAGTCTTATGGCATCCAAGTCAAAACAGGTTATGCAAAAACAGGTGTTGTAGGTATTTTAAAAGGTAATAAACCCGGCCCTGTTATTGCGCTTAGAGCCGACATGGATGCTCTACCTATGGAAGAAAAAAGTGGTGTTCCATTTGCGAGTAAACAAAAAGCAATTTATCAAGGTAAAGAAACTTATGTGATGCATGCTTGTGGACATGATGCACATACCGCAATGCTATTAGGTGCAGCAAAAATTCTAGCTGCCAATAAAGATAAAATATCTGGTACGGTTGTCTTTGTTTTTCAACCGGCTGAAGAAGGTGGAGCAGATATAGATAATTTCACACAAGGTGATCAAATCGGCTCCAGAAAAATGATCGCAGATGGGGCATTTAAAGACTATAAACCTGAAGCCATTTTTGGCATACATGTCATATCCGGTATGCAAAGTGGTCATCTTTATTATAAAGATGGTGCCATTTTAAATAGTGCAGATCACTTACGTATTCAGGTCAACGGCAAGCAGGTTCATGGCTCTACCCCTTGGTTAGGTAGAGATCCAATTTATGCATCGGCTCAAATGATTAATAATTTACAAAGCCTTATTAGTCGAAGGACTGACCTCACTCAAGGTATGGGTGTAGTGAGTATTGGGAATATTCAAGGTGGTACAGCAGGAAATGTAATTCCCGAACAGGTCAATATGGTCGGGACTATCCGCTCTAATAACGAACAAATACGAGCAAATATCTTAAAAAGTTTACCAGTCATGATAGAGCATAATGCTCAAGCCAATGATGTGACTGCCAAAGTTGAAATTGCGCCTTATGCGCCAGTGACCATGAATGACAAAACACTGACTCAGTTTATTCAGCCAACTTTAGTCAAGGTTGTTGGAGACTCAAAACTTCATGTTTTGGATCATAATGCAAGCGCAAGTGAAGATTTTGCCTATTATGGCAAATTAATGCCGTCATTCTTTGTTTTCTTAGGTGCAACACCAGAAAATCAGGACTTAACTCAAGCTGCACCAAATCATAGCCCCTATTTTATTGTAGATAATAAAGCCTTAAAAACTGGAACAGAGCTACACGTCAGATTCGTATTAGATTATCCGAATATATCAAAACAAGTTCAAACTTCATGGAAGCCCTCTTAACTTAAAAAGCTTGCCAGCTATAAGATGTAGCGCTTTTAGATTAGAAATACAGCAATCGCAATTGAAAGGTTGTGCCATAGGACTTAGTATGCAATCTGCTAAACTGCCCCGTATTTAAAAGCAGATGTATGGCTTTTGAATAGAACGAATGTTTTATTCAAAGTCATATTTTAAATATAAAGCTCTATAGTGAACTAAAACGGAATACTCTCATGGCGAATCATTTTGAATTCAATATTCGTGTTTATATCGAAGATACGGACGCAGGCGGTATCGTTTACCATGCCAACCACATTCGCTACATGGAACGTACCCGTACAGAATGGCTTCGTGCTTCTGGTGTTGATCATTACTGGCATCAAAAAGACTACAACTTTGTTGTTCACAAAATTGACGTAAAATACATGCGTCCTATCCTAATGGATGACCTAATTACTGTTACAGCACGTGTAGTTTCATGTAAAGCTGCGTCATTTGTGTTGCAACAAAATATTTATCGTGGTGAAATCTTGCTTGCTTCTGGCGAGGTTGAATTGGCATGTTTAAGTAAAGAACTTGTAGCTCGTCGTCTTCCAGAAGAAATACGTGATCTTATTCGTAAAGAATTGGAACAAGACTAAAAAAGCAACCGGCATATGTAACTATGGCAACAAACATTGAATCAACCCTGCATATTTCTGACCTTATCTTACAAGCAAGTCCAGTCGTCCAATTGGTCATGCTAATTTTATTGTTAGCATCAATCTTTAGTTGGTATTTGATTGCCAAGTTACATATGGGTTATAAAAAGGCACGTCAAGGTGATGAACATTTTCAAAAAATGTTCTGGTCTGGTGCTGAACTCAATACGCTCTATAACAACGCACAACTCAACTCAAAACGTTCAGGTCTTGAGGATATTTTTTATCAAGGGCTGAGTGAATTTTTCAAACTTAAAAAGCGCCACGCTTCTACTTCCCAAACGATCGAAGGTACCGAACGTATTTTACGTGTTGGTTTAAGTCGTGATCAAAGTACTCTTGAATATGGCCTTGGCACTTTGGCAAGTATCGGTTCTGTTGCCCCATATATCGGCTTATTCGGTACAGTGTGGGGAATCATGAATGCTTTTATTGGTTTAGCTGCCGTTGACCAAGTGACTTTAGCAACGGTTGCACCGGGTATTGCCGAAGCACTTATTGCAACTGCAATTGGCTTATTTGCTGCCATTCCCGCAGTACTCGCTTTTAACCACTTTACGGCTAAAGGTGAAAGCGTCTACTCTGACCGCGCATTATTTGCCGAAGAAATGATTGCATTATTGCAACGTCAATCTGTGGGTTCATCACAGGAAGATGCATAATGGCTATTCAACGTTCAGGGCGCTTTGAGCGCATAAAAAAACCATTAAAAAGTGACATGAACGTCGTACCCTATATCGATGTAATGCTCGTACTCTTAGTTATTTTCATGGTGACTGCTCCCATGATTACTAGCGGTATTAAAGTCGACTTACCTCAGGCAAATAATCGTCCAATTGAATCCAAAGATATGCCAGCCATGGTAACGATTGGTAAAGATGGCAATATTTATCTTCAATACGAAGACTATAAAGATAACGAGCCACTTTCTCGTGAAAAGCTCGAATCTGTATTAAGTGAAGCGCAAAAGCAAGCTGAGCAGGAAAACAAACAGCTTACGGTTTTAGTGAATGGTGATAAGTCACGCCCTTACGGCGAGGTCGTATCATTGATGGCAAGTTTACAAGAAGCAGGTTTAACTCAAGTTGGCCTTCTGACAGAGCCTTTAAAATAAGCTATGAACAAAAATCAAAAGCCTCCTTTTAAACAGAATGCGATTGCATTGGGCTTCACACTTGGAGTTCATGCAATTGCTATTGTCGGCTTGCTTTTTTTAGGCTTGAGTAAACCACCTGAACAGCCCAAAAAGCTAACTACTATTTTAGTTAAGCCAGAAGATTTACCACCGCCTTTAGCGAAAGAAGTTGAGCAACAAACTACAGCAGAAAATCAGGCAGAAGAAGTTCTAAGCCCAATTGTGGATGAAAATCTTCCTCAAAATCTTCCAGCAGTACCATCACCTCCTCCTCCGCCCACAGCACAACATCTTGTTGCCCAAAAGCAAAAAGCTGAGCAGGCACAGCAAGCAAAATTAGCTGAGGAAAAACGTAAAGCCGAAGAAGCTGCTAAAGCGAAGCAAGCTGCGGAACAACAACGTTTAGAGGAAGCTCAAAAGCAGCAAGCTGAAGCTAAGCGTCAAGCTGAGGCCAAAGCTGCAAAAGTTGAAGCCGAACAAAAGCGTAAAGCTGAAGCTGAGGCAAAAACCAAACATGAACAAAGTGAGGCTCGCAAAGCTGAAGAAGCAGCTAAACGAAAGGCTGAGGCCGAGGCAAAACTGAAACGTGAAGCAGAAAATGCAAAACTTCAGGCACAGCAAGAAGCAAAACGTAAAGCTGAAGCTGAGGCAAAAGCGAAACATGAAGCTCGTAAAGCAACCGAAGATGCTAAACGCAAAGCGGCTGAAGAGGCGAAAGTTAAACAGCAGAAAGTAGCTGAGGATGCCAAGCGTAAAGCTGAAGCCGATGCAAAAGCCCAAAAGCAGAAAGCGGCTGAGGATGCTAAGCGTAAAGCTGAGGCGGATGCAAAAGCTAAACACCAAAAAGCAGCTGAAGATGCCAAGCGTAAAGCTGAAGCCGATGCAAAAGCTCAAAAGCAAAAAGCGGCTGAGGATGCCAAGCGTAAAGCTGATGCTGACGCAAAAGCTAAACACCAAAAAGCTGCCGAAGATGCCAAGCGTAAAGCTGAAGCCGATGCAAAGGCTCAAAAGCAGAAAGCGGCTGAGGATGCCAAGCATAAGGCTGATGCTGATGCAAAAGCGAAACAGCAAAAAGCGGCTGAAGATGCAAGACGTAAAGCTGAAGCTGAGGCCGAAGCAAAAGCTGCATCTGCTAAAAAAGCACAGGAAGAAGCCGCTCAGAAAAAGGGTGAAGCCAAAAAAATTGCATCTTCAGCGAAGCGTGATTTTGAGCAGAAAATTAGAAATGCTTGGGATATTCCAGCAGGAACATCAGGTCAAAAAGCTACTGCGCGTGTAACGTTAAGTGATAGTGGAGCTGTATTATCAGTTATTGTTAGCTCTAGCAACCCAGATGTTAAAGCTAGTGTTGAAGCAGCGATTCGTTCTGCTGCGCCGTATCCTATGCCATCTGATCCTGATGCTCGACGCGAAGCAAGATCATTCAGTTCAACATTTACTGCAAAATAAGTATCTTGTTACATGCTTTAAATAGTTTAAGGCATGTAACTATGTTACAAAATCCACAGTCACAAAAATGCCTTCAATGACTTTAAACCTATGAAAACGAGCCGCAAACACCTTTTAGCCTTAACGCTGCTTACAGCATTAAGTCCTCTTGCACCAACAGCTGCATTTGCTCAACTACATTTAGAAATTGCAAAAGCACCTGATCAGGCGCCTAAAATCGCTATTGTTCCGTTTAACAATGACAATGGACTTTATCCAATTGTTGAAACGGACTTAAACCGTTCAGGACGTTTCACAAGTTCATCGAAAAACTTACCTGCAAATGCTGCAATTAACCAGATTCAAGCATCTGATTGGCAAGCTGCAGGTATTCCATACGTTGTTACAGGGCAAATTAAGCAAACAGCTGATGGGTTTGAAGTCCATTACCAACTTTATGATGTGCAAAAACAGCAATATCTTCTAAATGAGTTGTTAAATGTACCTGCTTCGCGCATCCGCCAAGCTGGACATATGGTTAGTGATGCTATTTATCAAGCTTTGACTGGTATTGCAGGCGACTTTAGTGGTCGTATCGCTTATGTATTACGTAATCCAGCTACTCCTGCTGAACGTTACACTTTACAAATTGCGGATACAGATGGTGAACAACCAAAAACTGTTCTCTCTTCACGCGATCCTATTCTATCTCCGACATGGACTCCTGATGCCAAAAAAATTGCTTATGTTTCCTTTGAAACTAAACGTCCAGCAATTTACCTACAAGATCTTTCTACTGGAACACGTGAAGTACTTACCAGCTTTAAAGGTTTGAATGGTGCGCCGAGCTTTTCACCAGATGGTAAATCAATGCTATTTACAGGGTCAATGAATGGTAACCCTGAAATTTATCAAATGGATTTATCAACTCGCCAAATCAAACGTATGACAAATGACACGGCAATTGATACAGAAGCTCGTTACACCCCAGATGGAAAAGCTTTTATTTTTACATCTGACCGTGGAGGCTCTCCTCAAATTTATCGCTATGATTTTGGAGATGGCTCAGTAAAACGTTTAACATTTAAAGGGTCATTTAATGCACGTGGCACTCTAAGTGCAGATGGTAAAAAAATTGCACTGGTGCATCGACCAAGTGGTAGCAACTATAAGGTTGCTATCCAAGATATTAATACAGGGATTGTTAATATTCTTACCCCTACGAGTTTAGATGAATCACCAAGTTTCTCACCAAATGGACAAATGGTGGTTTACGCAACTCGTGAAGGGAACCGTGGTTTACTGTCTGTCATGTCCACTGATGGTCGTTTCCGTATGAATTTACCAAGTGAACAAGGTGAGGTACGTGAACCAGCCTGGGCACCTAAATAACTTTTTCTTCCATTGATGGAGATGATGATGAAATCAATCAAATATTTGGCTTTTCCTCTACTTAGTGTAGCGCTTGTCATGACAGGTTGTGCGAGCCGTAAACCAGCAACGACTGCAAATGCTGGTACTACAAACCCAAGCACCGTAAACACGACAGGTTTAAGTGAAGATGCTGCATTAAATGCCCAAAATTTGGCAGGTGCTTCATCAAAAGGTGTAACTGAAGCAAATAAAGCTGCTTTAGCTAAACGTGTTGTTCACTTCGATTACGACAGTAGTGATTTATCTGCTGAAGATTATCAAACACTTCAAGCCCATGCTCAGTTTCTTATGGCAAATGCAAACTCAAAAGTTGCATTGACAGGTCATACAGATGAACGTGGTACACGTGAATACAACATGGCTTTAGGTGAGCGTCGTGCAAAAGCTGTTCAAAGCTACCTCATTACAAATGGTGTAAATCCACAGCAACTTGAAGCTGTAAGTTATGGTAAAGAAGCTCCTGTTAACCCAGGTCATGACGAATCAGCTTGGAAAGAAAATCGCCGTGTTGAAATTAACTATGAGGCAGTTCCTCCTCTATTAAAATAAAATATCCCTTTAAAAAATAAACGCCCATCTATGGGCGTTTATTTTTGCTTTCTTAATTTAAGAAGATTTATTTTCCTCTTCTTCTGAATGTTGCATCGACTCAATCAAATCATGCTTATTAAAAGCTTTATATTCAGGTTTAGCTTCATAGTCTTTCCAAGCTTCCTGAACACTTTCTTTCGAAATTTCTTCTAAATTGATTGGTTCACCTGCCGTTGGGGTCGCATCAAACTTCTTAGTTGTCATTTCGATTCTCCTAAATATACATTCCTTTGCTATGCAAACAACATACCATGTAAAATGAGGCTTGTAAGCATAAATGCAACACAAATAAAGTAAGATAATTTTTATTTTCCGGCATTCTCATCTAGAATATGCCACGTATTTATTTGACTCATTTTGATGCTTGCGCACAGGAGCGTTTTTTTATGTCCAACCTCACATTGTCCCAATTTTTACAACAACAAAAAGGGAACCTAACACCTGAGTTGGCCCAAGTCATCGACACCATTGCTACGACTTGTAAAACCATTGACCAAGCCCTACAAAAAGGTGCTTTGGCTGGAATTTTAGGTAGTGCTGGTAATGAAAATGTTCAAGGTGAAACACAGAAAAAACTTGATGTGATTTCTAATGACTATTTAATTGATGCTTTAAAAGTTCACCCTCATGTTGGTGGTCTTGCATCTGAAGAGCTTGATGAATTTACACCTGCGCAAGAAAACGGCGAATACTTAGTTTTATTCGACCCATTAGATGGCTCAAGTAATATTGATATCAACATGTGCGTAGGAACAATCTTCTCGATTCTTCCTGCAAAAAATGCAGTGACACAGTCACAAGATTTCATGCAAGCAGGAACTCAACAGGTTGCTGCTGGTTATGTGTTATATGGCCCATCAACAATGATGGCTTTAACCGTTGGAAACGGTGTAGCGTTCTTTACTTTAGACCCAGAAACTCAAACATTCTTACTTACTACAGAGAATGTTCAAGTATCAGCAGATACTCAAGAGTTTGCAATTAACGCATCTAACCAGCGTCATTGGGAACAACCAGTAAAACAATATATTGAAGAGTTACTTGCAGGTAAAACATCTGTACGTGAAAAAGATTTCAATATGCGTTGGGTTGCATGTATGGTAGGCGATATTCACCGTATTTTATGCCGTGGTGGTATTTTCCTTTATCCATATGACTTAAAAGACCCGAAAAAAGCAGGTCGTTTACGTTTAATGTATGAAGCTAACCCAATGAGTATGCTTATTGAACAAGCAGGTGGTTCATCAACGACTGGCCGTGTTCGTATTTTAGATATTGAACCTACAGAGCTTCACCAACGTGTTCCTGTAATTATTGGTTCTAAAAATGAAGTGGAACGCGTAACAAGCTATCATTAATAATTTAAATTATAGAGGGCGTCATATAGTATGATGACGCCCTTTTGGATATATCCTTATGGCGGTTATTTTTTTAGAATCAAAAGACAATGCAAAAATTAAACATTTGCGTGGTTTAATTGAACTCAATAGCGCCCGAAAAAAGCATCAGCAAACAGTTCTTGAAGGTACTCACCTTTGCCTAGCTTGGTTACAACAACAGAAAAAGCTCTTTTCGTTGTTTACCACTGAACAGGCATTGGAACATGACGATTTAAAGAAAATTATCGAACTTCATCAGGGTCATGTTTTTATTATTAGTGAAGTTCTATACAAAGACTTAAGTACCTTAGGTAATACTCTTCCTTGTTTGGCTATTATTGATTTACCTAAAACAGCATCAACGATTGATTATAGTTTAGACACTCTAATTCTCGAAAATGTACAAGACCCAGGCAACGTAGGTACATTATTACGTTCAGCAGCAGCAGCAAATATTAAACAAATCATTTGTACCCAAGGCTCTGCCTCCCTCTGGTCTCCTCGCGTTTTAAGAGCAGGTATGGGAGCTCATTTTAGCTTACATTGCTTTGAAAACTTTCAATTGACCGATATTCTTCCTAAATTCGATATTCCTGTTTTCGTTACAAGTTCTCATCGCTCAACCAGTCTTTATTCAAAAGATCTTTCAAAGCCATGCGTTTGGATTTTAGGCAACGAAGGACAAGGCGTAAGTGATTATGCTTTAGAGCATGCGCAGTCGGTGACAATACCGCAGCCCGGTGGTCAAGAGTCATTAAATGTAGCAATTGCAGGATCTATTTGTTTTTTTGAAATGGTTCGCCAACGCCAATAAAACGTTAATTTATTTTACATCGCTCATATTTGTGAAAAAAATCATTTACACTACTAAAAAATAGCCGATTGTTGTCAACCTCCCACCTCTTTTCAACGTTATATAAGAGATATATTGAAGATAAGGTGGGTACGTCCAATGACAGGATTTTCCATCTCCATGGATTTAGCACCGAAAAAGTCTCGATCGGAAGCATCTAGTGTTCATGCCAGCACGGCTGAGCAACGCCTAAAGGTTTTTATGCAAGATGTTACGGGTCGTGCTTTGGTGATGATGGAGAGTGCTACCCAAAGTCAACAAGGCATTGCGATGGACTTGGTTCAAGAAGCATTTATTGCTTTACACAAGTCTTACGCCGATCGAAGTACTGAAGAATGGTATCCGCTGTTTTATACTATTCTAAATAACAAGCTTCAGGATTGGCGTCGTAAAGAAGCACGTCGGGCAAATCCATTTTCATTCTTTAAAAAAGTTAGTCTAGACAATGATGATGAAGAAATCATTGATGTTGTCGATGAAAAAGCAATCAATCCAGCAGATTTTCTAGATCAAGCAGTGACGATAGAAGAGATACGAGAAGCGATTGCAAAACTACCTGTTCGTCAACAGCAGGCTTTCATGTTACGTGCTTGGGAAGGGTTTGACACTCATACTACAGCACAAATCATGAACTGTACTGAAGGTAGTGTCAAAACCCATTATCATCGAGCAATTCAGGGACTTAGAGAGTACTTAGCACATTTAAATCCCATGGGAGGTTCTAATGAATCATGATGATTTCACTAAAAAGGTGACGTCTAAACTCGATAGTTTGGCTGATCACCATAAAAATAAAACAGTGGTAATGAATCATGTGCTTGACCATATCCAACAGAAGCCAGCATCTTACTATAGTATCTGGAAAATGACGGGTTTCGCACTTGCCGCAGCAATTACTGGTTTTGTCATTTTACCAAATTCAGCGGAGTTGATCGAAAAGCCACAAAATCAAGTTATTGTAAATCCTAAATTATCGCCACAGATGGTTGAAGATTTAGAAATGCTGATGGTGTTGGGTGAGGATAAAGTTCAACATGGTAGCTAAAAAGTTAGCACTTATCCTTTGTTCATTAAGTTTCCTGCAAACAAGTTTTGCAGGTTTTGAACGTTTCTGGATTTTTTCTAAAGATGCCAATACACAAGTAGATGATACTTGGAATGCTATGTCTGAAGAAGAACAACGAGCTGTAATTAAACGCTATCAAAGCTTAAAAGAATTACCAGCAAACCAAAGCGCTAATCTGCAACAACGCATGGATTGGTTCAACCAACTCCCAGATGCAGAAAAGCAGAAAATGCGTGAAGCTTGGCAAAAAATGAGTACACAAGAGCGTAATGATTTACGTCAGCGTATGCTTAAAGCAAGTGCAGACGAAAGAACAGCTATACGCGAAGAATATATCAATAAATATTTAGAACACTAATCTAAACTTTTAATAAAAATGCTTGTTTTGAAATCCGACTAGCAATAAAAAAGCCTCCTATGGAGGCTTTTTTATTTTTTCTTATTTACGATAACGTCTATAAGCAATCAAACCTAACAGTGATGCAATAGAGAGAATACCTATACCTCCCCCACCACTTCTTGAATCATCAGTTGTAGTTGCTGTGCTTACTAAATTAATCGTTCCTGCGCTAGCTGAAATAGTTCCATCTGCATCGTATACATAGTAGGTCAATGTATCATTGAAAGTATTAAACACGTTGCTCGCTTGAATATAGATGTTACCACCATAGCAAGTATTACCACTATCATCTTTAGGACACGGACCTTCCCGATCTGCTTTCACTACCTTGAAAATACCGTCTTTTGAGGTTTTGCTTGGTATATAAATTGGTAACTCCACACCTTGATCATTTACCCAAAATTTAGGTTTATTTGGTTTAGTCTTAAGTGTGTTTACAGGACCATCCCCATCATCATTAGCATACTGTAATAAATTTAAGGGAATGACTTCATTTGCTAAATACTTAAACGTTACCGTACCATTACCAGCAACGGGTGGAATATTATCAAAGCGAGCTTCCAATAACCCAGATGATTGTGTGGTTCCATCTTTACTGCTAATCGTATATTTACAATAGTTGTAATCACCAGCTTGGGTAATAATATCATCTGATCGATAGAATACAATTTGCTGCAAAGCAGCATTCCATTCACAAAAGAGTCCATCATCTTTTTTAATGCTGGTAACTTTATCGTCGATTAATCCAGTTCCAACAGTTTCAAGATTAATATTGTAGTCAGTTGTATTAAAGAACTTCAAAATATGATTACTATCTTCATTTGGCAAAGGTAAGCCATTTGCTTTCAAATCAATATAGATTGCTCGATATTTTGCATTTGCTTTGGTTTGATCAAGAAGGTTTTTATAATTTGCTGAATCAATTTTTAATACATTCAACAAATACGCATAATCTGGATTCAATATATTTTTCTGAACGGTATCATACTGAGATTGATATTTAGCCAGCAAATCCGTAAGAGAGGTATTACCCAAACCTTTTATATCACCAGCAGTAAGTTTCATTAACTCGACTGAGCCAATATCACAACTATTACGACTATTTGGTTGATAATATAATTTACTGTCCGCAAGTCGTGATAAACCTCGTTGGTCTATAGACGTACAGGTATCTTTACCTTCAGGATCTACATCTACTAGATTTTTGCCACCAATATTATTTTTTGGATAGTAAATGGGTAGAAAACCAGTTTCTGGAGCAGAGGCATGTAAAGGTTCAAGTAATGCATTAAAAGGCTGACCAGCTATATCAACAGTTCGATGTGTAGACGTCAGTGCTTCTGTTGGTAAGTCACATTTCGCAGAATCATTTGTCAGATTCAAAGCATTAAATGATAGTGCGAAACCAGCATTTTTTAAATCAGCCGCAGGTCCTATAAAGTAATGACAAGCATAGGTTCCCAAATTATAACCAATTACATTAAACCTTAACTCTTTACTTCCCATAGTGTCATATAAGAAGGTGCTATAAGCGTTATTTTCAACAATAGTATTATTTTTTAAAGATAAAGTACTGTTAGCGCTAAGTATGGTTGAAGGATTAGGAGTACCATTTGGAGTAGCATCACCGGTAAATTTCAAAATACTGCCATTTACTGTATTTGCAATATTTTGAGCAATGGTATTAATTGTAAAAGTTGCTTTTGGCTCCCCGCAAAACTCAAAAGTATTATTAGAGCTATTCGAACCATTATTGATAATACTAGAAGAGGTAAATGTTACTTCCCGTTTTGCATAGGCTGTACCATTCCAACAGCTCATCGAAAGCACACTTCCAGATGTTGCTGTATTACCTTGAATTAAAGAATGTGTTGTAGACAAATTAACATTATCACCACCCAGAAAAATTGCTCCTCCTTTTGGAGCTTGAGAGTTTAATATCTGAGTATTGAGCAATGTGACATTGCCACCAGCATAAATCGCACCGCCAAAATCTGGTGCTACACCATTTTCCAAAATAACGTTTTGAATAAATAGAGGCTGTTTATTTACGGCTGTGTTGAAAATACGCGATTTTCCAGCAGCATTTATTATTGTCTGTAACGGTTGTAGTGCTGGATAGTCATTGGTTAACACACTTTTTTCTGACCAATTTTTATCTTGATCTTTTTCACCGAACCCATAAATTGCTATATCTGCATTGGGAACCAGCTCTTTATTTAATGTATAAGTCCCTGCTTTTAGTTGAATCACCTGACTTTTAGAGGTGTTATAGACGGTACATCCATAATCAGATCTTCGTGTTTCAGCAACTTTTATTGCTTCTCTTAACGAGCAAGCATTAGGATTCTCACCATCCTCATCTGCAAAAGTTGTAACTTCAATTCTTTGATTTGTTGTATCAGCAAAAAGAGGCATAGCCGCCAGCACGGCTAGTGCTAATACTGCTTTTTTATAATTTTTCATAGTCCTCATCCCTGATTATGACTTGAAACGGCGTAGCGCGATTAAACCAAATAACCCTAAAATTAAACCGCCACCTACACTTCCCCCACCACCAGTACTTACAGATTTATCTTCGATACCAGATAAAGGTTCTTGGACTACAGTCGCCGGAATCGAGACATATTGGAAATCTGTTCCATCATTAAATCTTGATACACTCGTAACAACTTGAATACTAAAAATGTCTGCACCGTGCCAGTTTCCATTTGGTGTGTAAACGACATTTCCGTTCTGGTCTATTGTTATGCTGCCTTTAGAAACTGGAGTATCAGTGCTCTGTTTTATTTTCAAACAACCTGGTTGCCAGTCTTTACCATCAGGTCGATCACCAAATAAACGTTTACAAGTAGCAGGTGTGACCAAATCAGCTTCACTTAAAGAATCTAAAATATTAAATTTTGCAACTTGTCCATATTTAATATCTTGCCCAACAGTCGCAATTTCATTATTTAAAATATATTCAACTGCTCCTAAGTCGCACAGCTCATCATAGCCACTACGGTTTTTTCCACGTTGGTCAAGTCTTTCACAACTAGCCAATCCAATCGATGAACCGTCACTATATAGCCGTCCCTTATTGATAATTAAAGAATCAGCTAGGCTATTATAACTCTCGAGTAGACGAGGCTTAAAAAATCCCAAAAAGCTATCTTTCGGCGTGCTAAATGGGCATAACAAACCATCTTTCGCTGTTACATCACAGACACCTTCATCGATATCTCCAGCGATTAACTTTTCACTAGCAGGAAAAAGGATATTAGGTAACTTTGCAGTAGCATTACGATTACAGTCAGCAATCACTAAATTACTTTGAATAACCGTCTTGTCATCTGTATTTGCAGTACAGTTTGCAGTGTTACCCACTAATATACTGTTCGAAACAGAAGCATTTCCCTGTGGAGCATCGAGAAATAACCCAGCTGCATTTTTGATCATTGTAATGTTATTAACAAACATTCCATCTTTAATGTTTGCAATAAATCCAACTTTATTGTGGAAGAATGTACTGTTACTAAAGCCTATAGCACGTACATTTAAGTATCCTCCTGTACTTTCATCATCAAATTTTGTTGCACCATAAAATAATGCGCCATCTGAAGAAGAAACTTCATTATCACGTATTACAGATTGAGTGACGAGATATAAAGGCTGTTCACTATAAATAACACCACCTTGAGCCGCTTTATTATTTTGAATCAAGCTATTTATAATATTTACAAAACCAGCAGTTTGGCCTGTTTTAGATAACAATCCTTGATTGTAAATTGCTCCACCCTGATTCGCATACCCACCAATCAATCGTGAATTTTGGATAGTCAATTTTTCATGGTTTAAAATTAAACCACCTGTTAATACCTTAGAGTTTGAACCTGCGCCTTGTAAGTTAAGATCACTCAAGGTCACAGCAAAGGATGCTTTCTCTACACTACCATCATCAATTTTAAATAGCTGATCTGTACCCACCATCTTTATTGTTGCGTTATGGGAACCAGGCTGATCAGTATCAACTATCGTAGAATCATTTTTTGCGGTACTGATCGTAAGAGGGGCTGTAATCGTTATTTTTGAATTTAACGTATATTCGTTATCACGCTGCAAAATAATATTTGATGAGGAATCTTTATTTCCACAGCCATGATAGCCATTTGCATATTTTTCAACATCAGCAGCGTTTGATGAACCACGATAATTCAGAAATTGTACCGCTTCTCGTAAGGTACATACCGTATCATCTTTATCTTCATCAACTAAACTTGTGACTTGAATATCAGCAGAATAAGCGTGCCCAGCAGCAGCCAATAATGCAAAAGCAATGCTCCGTTTGAGCATACCCTTCTCCTTACCTATTTTTTTCATTTTTCTTTGTCAATATTGCAAAGTTTTAACTTTTGCAAACGCATCCTTTGTGCGTACTTTGTCACAGGAGTCAGAATTTCTCAAGATCTTTTGATCGGTCTATAGCGTCATTTTAGATAAGCAGCTTCATAAATATTTGTTTAATTAAACATCTATTAATATATGTATATTTTACTTATCTAAAAATTTAGTAGTGCACTTTAGAATTTAAATTATAAGTAGTTAATAGATGAATATTTTTTATAGTAAAGCACAGGCTTAGGCTAAAAATTAAATTTTTTTATTGTTGATACTCATCAATTAAAGCATAGATTTGTCTTAAAGTTGCATTTGACAGCTTCGTCTTCTCACCTTTAAGAAGTTTCTCTAATTGAGCTACCGTTTGCAATAATACAGATGCTTGATGAGGTCCATGTAAAAGCAAATAATCTACAATCTGCTGATCGAAATGAATCCCGCGTCTAGACATCACAGAGGTTACTAAAGCATAGCGATCAGCATATAAGCTTCCGCTTGGAACTTTTACACTCACTGCTTGCGTAAGTCTTGATTGTAAATCTGGTAACTCTAATTTCAATTCAATCGGCGCAACACGCGAAGAAAACACGAGTTGCCCTTCATGATTATTCATTAAGTGAAAAACCGCTTTTTGCCAGTGAGGCACACCACTAATTGACTCAATATCATCTAAAGCAACTAGGTCATAGTGCTCTAAACAAGTAATTGCCTCAATTGGAGCGTCAAGCAGTTCAAGCAGAGAAACTTTTATTGCAGACTTGCCTACTTCTAAATAAGAATCACAAATTGCTGATAGCAAATGACTCTTTCCCGTTCCTGCTCCACCATAGATATAAAATCTATTCACTAGACCTGCATGTAGTTGACGCACTGCATCAACTACATGCCCCCAACCCGGTCCCGAAAAATCACTGATTCGAGCATCAAGTTGAGGTTCTATATCCAGTTGGAGTTGACGCATATAATGAATTGGCCTTGAAATTATTTCTGATCTGAAAGATTCGGTGTATCTGTATCTTGCTGTTTTTTAACTTCAAGATCAAGTTTAGTATCTTCAGTTTCTATATGAATTTGCTCAATATTGCCTTCTTGGATCACTAATGTAGAAGATGGTGCATATAATGAACTCTTTTCATAGTTTTCTCTTAAATGTTTCAAGAGCACTACAATCACAGCAGCTACAGGTAATGCGATCAACATGCCTAAGAAGCCAGCAAGTTGTGCACCTGCCAAAACGGCAAATACGACAGCAACAGGCGAAAGACCAATTTTATCACCGAGTAAGAATGGTTGCAGAATATAGCCTTCTACTGCCTGACCAATCATAAAAACCACACCAACCAGTAATAAATGCATCCAGTCCATTCCAAACTGGAATAAGCTTGCAATAACAGCCGCAATAATACCGACTGCAAAACCTAGATATGGAATAATACTGGCAAGGCCTGCCACCATACCAATAATAAGCCCGACCTCTAACCCAATGACTTGAAGACCTACCGCATAGACGATACCGAGTAAGAGCATTACGAGGAATTGTCCCTTAACAAATGCTCCTAAAACACTGTGACATTCACGAACAATTTGCAAAGTCGTTGCTTCATATGGACGCGGAATGAGACGACGTAAGTTTTGTAGCATACGGTCCCAATCAAGCAAGAAATAGAAAGCAATAATTGGAATTAAAACAATTGTTCCGCCAATCTGAATAAAATTCAGACCTGATTGCGCAAGCTTTAATAAAACAGCCTGAATACTGTCAGCACTATAATTGGTCTGGACATAATCCATGACTGCTTTCGACATTTGATCGGTGTCAATTTCCATTTGCTGGACATGGAATGTTGAAGAAATCCATGGTAATAGCTCTGCATTAATCCAATGAATCCCAGCAGGAATACTATCTCGTGCATAAACAAGCTGTTTCCAGATGAGTGGAACTAAATACCACAAAGCTACGGTTAAAGTTACACCAATACCGATAAAAACAATGCTAATTGCCAACCAACGAGGGAGCTTAATTTTTACTAGAACATCGACCAGTGGACTAAATAAATAAGCCAGGAAAAAAGCACCAAGAAATGGAATGACCACAGGCTTGAGCAAGTATAATACCCATACCAGCAATACAATACCTGCGAGTAAGAAAATACGGCGCAGCATACGATCTTGCATAAAATCTAGCCTTTTTTGATTTAATCGTTATAAATAGAAAAATATTTTTATTAAAGATAGCATTTTCGAGCATAAATAACATAAGAGTTTCGTATATTCAGGTTATAATCTGCCGCCAATGCGGAGACTTCATTTATGAGCAACTCAACTTCTACCCCAAATACCGGCTTAAGCTATAAAGATGCGGGTGTTGACATTGAAGCGGGCGACGCACTGGTCGATCGTATCAAGTCAGTCGCTAAACGTACAACTCGTCCAGAAGTAATGGGCGGACTTGGTGGCTTTGGTGCACTATGCAAAATCCCTAAAGGTTACGAAGAACCAGTTTTGGTTTCTGGAACCGATGGTGTAGGTACTAAATTACGTTTAGCACTTAACCTTAATCGTCATGACACAATCGGCCAAGATCTTGTGGCTATGTGTGTAAACGATCTTTTAGTTTGTGGCGCAGAACCATTATTCTTCCTCGACTATTATGCTACTGGTCACTTAAATGTAGATGTAGCTGCAAACGTAGTTACTGGTATCGGTAAAGGTTGTGAACTTGCAGGTTGCGCACTTGTAGGTGGTGAAACAGCTGAAATGCCAGGTATGTATGAAGGCGAAGATTACGATCTTGCTGGTTTTGCCGTAGGTGTTGTTGAGCAAAGCAAAATTATTGATGGCTCTAAAGTAAAATCTGGTGATGTACTTATTGGTGTTGCCTCAAGTGGTGCTCACTCAAATGGTTATTCATTACTACGTAAAATTTTAGATGTTAAGAATGTAGACTTAACTCAAGTGATTGATGGTCGCCCACTTGCTGATGTAGCAATGGAACCAACACGCATTTATGTAAAACCAGTTCTTGAGCTTTGCAAACAAGTTGATGTACATGCTATGGCACACATCACTGGTGGCGGTTTACCGGGTAACTTACCACGTGTATTACCAAATGGTGCTGAAGCAGTAATTAATGAAGCTTCTTGGGAATGGCCAGAATTATTCAAACTTTTACAACGCGAAGGCAATGTAGAACGCTTTGAAATGTACCGTACCTTTAACTGTGGTGTAGGTATGGTGATTGCAGTTGATGCAAATGATGCAGAAAAAGCAATTGAAGTGCTTAATGCTCAAGGTGAAAAAGCTTGGAAAATCGGACATATCCAAGAAAATGCTGAATCAGTGGAAGGTGCAGACGAAAAAATTCGTGTGATCTTTGAATGATGAAAATTGCTGTTCTAGTCTCTGGGAACGGCAGTAACTTACAAGCCTTGATAGATGCACGTCTATCAGGGCAAATTGTAGGTGTATTGTCTAATAAAGCCGATGCTTATGCCCTAGAGCGTGCTCAAAATGCCAATATCGCGACAGCGGTAATTTCGCATAAAGACTTTCCTAGTCGTGCCGATTTTGATGAAGCGATGCATCAGCAACTTATGGCTTGGCAAGCTGACGTTGTTATTCTAGCTGGCTTCATGCGTATTTTAACTGCAAACTTTGTCGATAAATGGCAAGGTAAAATGCTCAATATCCATCCTTCGCTATTACCTGCTTATAAAGGTGTTAATACACATCAACGTGTATTAAATACAGGTGATCGATTGCATGGTTGTACAGTTCACTTTGTAACTTCTGAACTTGATGCTGGTCAAGCAATTGCTCAATCTGCAATTGAAGTCAAAGAACATGACAATGTTGCCTCTTTGGCAGAACGTGTACATAAACTTGAGCACTTTATTTATCCTCAAGTTGCAGAATGGTTATGTAATGGCCAACTGACATGTAAAAATGGACAAGCCTATTTCCGTAATCAAATTCTTGAACACCCTATTCGTTTTGCATCTTGGTAAAAGGTTTGCTCAACGAAAATTAAAAAAGGACATGCATGCATGTCCTTTTTTATAGAAATCTTATTAGCGTGAATTGCTATGAATAAGCTTCTTAATATAATTCACTGTGTCAATCGGATGCTCTAGTGGGAACATATGCCCTCCTTCAACAACACTAAATGGAATTCCCATTTTACGCTTTGCCATTTGAGGGAAGCCTCTTTTTAAGAAGGCACTTTCTTTTCCTACAACTAAATGTACAGGCATTTTTGGTTTTGGCATAGGTAACCACCACCAAGAAGGATTTTTACGGAAAATCGCAACTTCATCTTCACGAGAAATAGTGAGAGTTACGCCGCCACGTACCGAATCTTCTTTCAAAGCATAATCAATGTAAGCTTGAAAGCAGTCTTCATCAAAGTCTTTATAAAAACCTTTTGGACGCAATAACGAAGCCGCTTGCTCACGTGACTCCCAATGTTCACGACGACGTGCAGATAAACCCGCAGGTGTCATGTCATCGACTATTTTAGGTTTAAACAGTTTTGCCATATGAAAAGCAAAAGAGTATCGACCCAAAATAAGAGGCGGATCTAACATAATCACTTGTAAGAAAAGCTCAGGGCGTTTAAAGGATGCCATTAAGGTCAAAACTGAACCCAGCGAATGACCAAGTCCGATCACCTTTCGCCCTTTAGCTTGACGAACAATACTATCAATCACCTGATCAACCAAAAAAGGCCAATGATCGGTAATTGGATAACGTTTGTCAGGACCAATAAGAGGAACATAAATGATGTCATACTCATCTTTTAATTGATCAAACAATTTTTGATACACCATAGATGGCACACCATTAGCATGCGCAAAGTGTATAACCGGTTTTACTGACATACCGTTATCCTGATTTAAATTATTGTAGCTTGGCGTTTTGACTGGTCTCTAAACGTTGAGCAACCGACTCACTTAAGCCTTTACCCATTTCTGCACCCATTCGACCAAGAATAGATTGTAATGGGTTACGTTCAATCGTGTAGTCAACTTTATTATCAAGCTTCAGTTCACGCATCAAGCTCGTAATGTTACCTGAACGGTCAGCAACACCTAACTGAATTGCTTGTTCACCAGTCCAGAAAAGACCAGAGAAAATAGCAGGATCATTAGATTTTAAGCGTTTCCCGCGTCCTTCTTTCACTGCATTAATAAAATGAGTGTGGACGTTATCGAGTACAGATTGAATGTGCTCTCTTTGTACAGGATTGATCGGTTTTGTCATACTTAAAATGTCTTTATTGGTACCCGCTGTTAAAGTACGGTCTTCAATTCCTAGTTTTTGAGCTAAGCCAGTAATGCCATAATTTGGCATAATGACACCAATTGAACCGACTAAACTTGATGGATTTACAATAATTTCATCAGCAGCAGAAGCAATATAATAAGCACCTGAAGCACCCATATCACCAATTACTGCATAGACTTTCTTATCAGGATGTTCTTTTTTCAAATAGCGAATTTCTTGCCAAATTTCATCTGACTGAACAGGAGAACCGCCAGGAGAATTAATATTAAGTGCAATTGCTTTGCTATTTGAAGCTTCAAAAGCACGTTTAAGGGCTTTATTTGTATCTTCACTATTTACCGCTTGATTGCTTGAAGCATCAATGGTTCCAACAATATCAACCACAGCCAGATGAGCACTACTGCTGCTTGCTGCAGAGCTTTCCTTGCTGGTTGAGCAACCTTTACCCATTAATACAACAATGAACAATAGATAAATAAAAGTAAGTGTTTTAAAGAATATACCCCAGCGACGACTACGGCGTTGTTCTTCCACAGAAGCGAGTACCGCTTTCTCAAGGATTTGCCATTCTGGTCCGTTCTGTTTAGGGGTTATAGGTTCATTTTGTGGTTTTGGTGGCCAATCGGACATAAAATTCCAATCCAAATCAATCGAAATGATGTCATTATATACATTGATTTGATAAAAACTGTCTAAATAATATGATTTCATTTATAATATTTTTGTCTTTTTTTACTTGTTGTTTCCTCTCTACTGCTATAGATGACTAGACCAGATTCAAAAAGCATGAACTATCAATTACTCAAAACATTTAGCCGACTACCTATTCAATTTGGGCGTTCTATTGCTCGTATATTGGCTGGCGTAGTAAATACTCTAAAAATTACCAGAACATCAAAAAGTATAGAACTTAATTTAAGAATTGCTCTGCCCCATTTAACACCGCAACAGCGTATAGCGATTACAGAAAAAGCTGTAAGAAATGAGCTGACCTCATATTTTGAGTTTTTAAGTATTTGGGGTTCATCTAATCAAGAAAACATTGATCGCATCCATCGTATAGAAGGTGAACAATATTTTCATGATGCACTAGCTGAAAAAAAAGGTGTTGTATTAGTCGTCCCACATTTTGGTACATGGGAAGTCATGAATGCATGGTGCGCCCAGTTCACATCAATGACCATTTTATATAAACCAGTCAAAAATGATGATGCTGATCGTTTTGTACGAGAAGCTCGCAGTCGTGAACAAGCAAATTTAGTTCCGACCGATGAAAGTGGTGTAAGACAAATTTTTAAAGCACTCAAAAAGGGTGAAACTACAGTCATTTTGCCAGACCACACTCCAAATATTGGTGGAGATATGGTGAAGTATTTTGGTGTTCCACTTGCTTCAAGTAATTTAAGTGCAAAACTCATCCAAAAAACAAAAGCGAAAGCTTTATTTCTCTATGCAATCCGTAATGAAAATGACGGTTTTACCATGCATATTGAACCTATGAATGAGAAAATTTATGAAGGCTCTGCGGACGATGGTACTTATGTCATCCACCAAGCAATTGAGCAGCTCATTCATAAATATCCAGAACACTACCACTGGAGCTATAAACGCTTTAAAGCAAACCCAGCTTTAGATAATGTTTATAATATTGACCCTTTAGAAGCGATTAAAACTGTTAATAAACTCAAAGCTGAAGCTTTAGAGAGCTCTACGCAACCATAGCCGCTCAAAACGTCGGTCGTGTAAAACCATTTTGTGGCTTTCCAGAACAAAACTTAACTTTCCTTGCTCTACTGTACTTTTAAGTGGGATATGAAGGGCTTTTAAACGATTGATAACCTCTTGGCTAGGATGGCCATAACGGTTATCAAACCCTGCTGATGCAATTGCCAGTTTTGGTTTTAAAGTTGCTAAGAAATCATAAGCAGAGCTGTGCTTGCTTCCATGATGACCCAATATCAAAACATCTACTTTTAAGCTTGGATAGTCTTTTAACAGCTCGTACTCTGCTTCCCAGCCTGCATCTCCCATAATCAGAAAATTTTGGTAACCACTGACTCCTTTGAAATGAAGATATACCACACAGGAATATTGATTCTGTTGAGAAGATACAAAAACTAAATCTTTTTGTTTAGGCCATAAAACTTGGATATCCACCTCTGGATATTGCCAGTGTTGACCTTGATGACAATATTGAAATGACTGTTTGAGAGTATTTGAAGATTGCTCATTTGAGAGAACCTGCTTTACAGGAATCTCCTGCTGAATGGCTGGAAAAGCGCCACTATGATCTTGGTCAAGATGAGACAATACAACACGATCTAATTGTTTAACTCCTTGTTGGCGTAAAAAAGGGACTACAACATTTTGACCGATACTGAATTTTTTTTCATCGTAGGAACCACCTGTATCAATTAGCCAGTTTTGTTCAGGCTGCTGCAACAAAATAGCCTGCCCCTGTCCAACATCTAAAATATGAAGCTGAATTTGCTGGTTCGTTTTATTCACTACAATTAGGGGTAAACAACAGAGTAATCCCCACGTTTTTGGGAAAACGCCTTTAGGCAAAAATAAAATAAGGATACCTAAACTCACTGCGAATAAAGCCAGTGGCGTCAAGCTTATACCTTGTAGTGGTAAAGAGAGTTTTTCTAATAAGGTTAGGCAACTTAGTAAGATACTGAGTAAAATATCATTAAACTGAAATAGCATATTCCCGAATGGTTTGACGATAAACCATGCACAAGCAGCCAAAATATTTAAAGGGACAATAACACCACCAACAATAGGCACCGCAACAATATTGGTTAATGGAGCAACCCAAGAAATTTGTTGAAAGAAAAGTAAGGTTAAAGGACTCAATGCAATAAATATTTTGCCTTGAGACTCAATTAACACCTTACTCATAATAATCAGTTTTGAACTCAGACTTAAAAAATGTTGCTCAGGTAACTGCACTATAGTTTGGTAAATTCTTAATAAAATAAAGCATGCCCCATAAGACAGCCAAAAACCTGCAGAGAGGACACTAAACGGATCCATTAGCAACAGTAGACTGGCGCTATATACAAGTAATGCAAATGGTTTAAGGGGTTGTTTTAATATTAGGAAGGAAATAAATATAGAGACTGACAACAATGTCCGTAGTGCAGGAATTTCAAACCCAACAAAAGCTGTATAAATTAAAACCCCGAAACTGAATGGTACAGCCAATAAAACTTGTTTGGGTTTCCATAAATAAATTTGAGGGTAATAACGACAAATGAGTTGATGGCACACCCAAGAAAACATGATGGCAAAAATAAGTACATGTGGACCCGAAATCGCCAATAAGTGAGCAATTCCTAATTGTTTAAATTGTAGTTGAGTTTCATCTGATTAAAGACTTTCATCACCAGTCAGCAAAGCTAAAAGTAGGCCCTTTTGCTGTAATGAAGAATTGTGTAATAGATACCTAAAAGTTAAGCGAAGCTTTTCTATATTTAAATGAAATCTATTAAAAAAGGACTGCTGTCCTCTTAAATGCTGTTGATATCCTAATCGATAGATCTCATCAAGGCTTAAAGGTTCAATATGCTGAACAGTAAATCCAGACATTATATTTCGCTGAATAAACCACTTTTCCTGATCAAAAGCTCCTGTTGTGGCATAACTATGGAGCCTGTAAATTATTTTGTGTAAGTTCCATTTTTTATAAATGATCTTTTAATCGATCATCGAACTGAATCGTAAACCAATTCATTGCTAAACGCCAATTTTGAATTGGCATCGTCCATTTCTTCGC
>NZ_JANBNX010000033.1:0-34749 GCF_035615275.1 Acinetobacter sp. IK23 | reverse complement strand
TTGAGATTTATTACAATCGGGTCAGAAGACATTCTGCAAATGGCTGGTTAAGCCCTGAAGCCTTTGAGAAGAAATATTTTAAGAATTTAGAGGGATTTGTTGTCCACGATACTGTCTAGGATCAAATAAAGGAATTAAAGATTGCCCTTTTTCTGAAAGTCGATACTCAACCTTTGGCGGAATTTGAGGATATTCCTTGCGAGTAATCAGCCCATCTCTTTCCAATTCTTTAAGTGTATTACTGAGTGTTCTAAATGAAATGTTGCCAATACAGCGTTGCATCTCATTAAAACGCATGACATTTTTTTCATACAGCCAATACATAATAATCATTTTATATTTGCCATTAATCAAAGAAAGGGTATAGCCAAAACCCGTATCTTCTAATGGTGTATATGAAGGAATGCACTCAGTCATTTTTAAAATCCACACTATCTTTTAGTATAGTATATAACATAAATTACCGTACTTATATTTAGGAAAGCACACTTCTATAATCGATTTATCAACTTTCCAATAAGAGTGTTTTCATAATGAAAAAGACATTAGTCATTGTTACCCATCCTCACATAGACCAATCTGTTGTAAATAAAAGATGGGTAGAAGAACTAGAAAAACACCCAGACCAATTTACGGTTCACCAAATTTATCAAGCCTACCCAGACGGGGTGATTGATGTTGCCAAAGAACAAGCACTAGTCGAAGAACATGAAAATTTAGTATTTCAATTTCCAGTGTATTGGTTTAACTGCCCACCGCTTTTGAAACAATGGATTGATGAAGTTGTGACTTATGGTTGGGGGTATGGTTCAACAGGCGATAAACTTAAAAATAAAAAGTTTATGTTGGCTTTATCTGCGGGTGTGCAAGAAAAAGTTTATTCAGAGTATGGTGGATATAACCTTTCTTTAGAGCAAATTTTTACTCCATTTAAGCTAACAGCTTTATATGTTGGGGCAGACTATCAGCCGCTTCATGCATTTTATGGTATAGACACAAATCCATCAGAAGATGACGATGTGCCGACTCAACAAGACATAGCGGATAATGCGGTTCAGTATGTTCAGAAGTTATTAGCGTTGTCTGAGTAAGTTTTAAGAGGAGGCCTAAACTTGAGAGTTTGGGCTTCTTATATAGAAGATTTTTAAAAAATTACATTAAGGTTTTAAGTTAAATATACAATTTATTTATGATATAAATGTCTGCTAAATATAGATTAAATTTAAAAATTTATGACTATTCTTGATATTAAAGAAAAAGAAAACACCCTTATAACTGACGATGCTCATGAATTAATATGCTACGCAACAATCAGTGAAATAAACTCATGGAACGATGTTGTTAACTTATATTCAGAAATTAAGCATAAGCATTTACCTAAAAAAGTATTATTACTTTTAGAAGATATTGGGCAATGTGAATACACCTCCATGCATGCTTCAATGGGAGATGGGCTTTATTTTGATACTGCAGAATTCGTTGAAGATGACAGTGCAGCAAGTTGGGAAAATACTCGACCTTTAGAGCTTCAATATCATATTGAACAATTATTAAAGCCAGAAAATTATATAGACTTTAATGACTTGCCTAAAAAACTTAGCTATAGCAATGAAGATCAAGCAACCCTGCTACAGATCAATGCTGAACCCGAAAAAATTTTAGATGCCGTTATTCAAGTAAGGTTAGTCAATAGTCAAACTGAAACTCAGAAATTTGCAGCCTGCCTCAATGGATATTTTAGTTGTGATTTGAACCCTTTTGAGTCTTTTAGCTTGATTGAGCATTTAGATCAAAACTATGGCATAGAGTATGTGGGTTTAGGGGCAAGCTTATTATTCTTCATTAAAACACCAAAATTTGATGCAAATAAAACACCTCAATTGCTTAATGATTTGAGCAACTTTTATCAATTCAATCAATCGACTCATACCCAATTAGAACAGCATTTATCTAATCATGAATATCTTATTTTGCCTTATGTTGAGTCATTAGAAGTGTTCGATTTGGATTAAGGCTGATTAGAGAAGTCTAAATTTTATTTTTAAAACTACATGAGAGTCAAAGTATGAAAAAACTACTCAGTTTAAGTACATTAATATTAGTAACTACATTAACAGGTTGTGCAGTTAATTTACCTTTTAATAACCGTCTAAACTATACGTCTGTTTCAGAATTATCAGCTCTTCCAAAGATGCAAGATACTGTCTATATCAAATGGAATCCAGATACCTTTCCTCAACGTATTGATATTCAAGGTTCAGATGGTTTTGTAGGGGGAGGCTCTAGAACACGTATTCCTACAGGAGTAGCTCTATCAAGTCGTATAGAAGAAGCGATTGCTCAGATAGCAAAACTATCACCAAATGGAAGCCCATTAACGATTACTGTTGAAAAAGCTAGATCTGGCTTTGAATACTCAGCTGGTATGTTCAATATTACCCCAGCAATTGATGTAGCAAATGTAACTTTAGTTGCTACATTTGAATATAAAGGCCAGAAATGGACGAATACATTTAACTCTAAGTTAAACGATCCAAAAATTGGTGGTTCATCTCAAACAGGTTTGTTAGATAAAGCATGGGATGATATTGCTATACAAGTTGCTAAAGATGTTTCAAAGCATCTAGGTAATAACTAACGTTTTAATTTTTATTTAAAATAAAAAGGCCTAAATCAAAATGATTTAGGCCTTTCTGTAAATTAATTTTGATCAGACTATTTCTTAACACGGCATTTTAAAAATTAGAAAGGAAGCCAAATGTTAAAATCTAGAATCTTTATAGCTATAGGACTACTTCTTGCTGGACTATGTTTATTTGCAGCCTTTAAATCATACGAGAAAAAGGCTAACTTTGAAAAAGAACAAGCGAGTCGAGTTGCTATTACCTTTTTTAATTCACTTTCTAATGGAGACGCAGCTACAGCATATAAATATGTTTGGTTAGACGAGAACTTAAATATTCGAAATGCTGAAATACCCCAAATTTATAAAGATTCAAAAGTTCTAGAAGTGCTAAAAGTTCGTTACGATTCAGCAAAAAATAGACCTGATTACTACCAACAATTTTATAAAATGATTTTACTCGTCATAAAGATAAAAACAGTACATGCAGATCTTGCTGGTAACCCTGCGGGAACCTATATTGTGTTTGTAACTGTTGTACAAAAAGATCCGAAATCTAATTGGCTTGTTACTGAGTTAGGTAGTGGGGCTTAAGAAATAGATTTTTAAATCGTTTGCAAAAATCAAATTTTTTTATAAGTATGAAAAATACAATAATACGTCTCTGGAAAAACTATGAATATCGCGCCTTTTCCATTTCAAATTACAAACTGGGAAGAAATAGAAGTCACTGAATATAAGGGTGAAACAGGAAAAGCTTACTGGAAAACTCAATTTTTTGGTGAAGAAGGGAACAAAATAAGAGTAAGGCTTGTCGAGTACTCAGCAAACTACTTAGCTGACCATTGGTGTGAAAAAGGACATATTTTATTTTGCCTAGAAGGCGAGCTAGAAAGCAGATTGAAAGACGGGCGAACATTTACTTTAACGTCAGGCATGAGTTATCAAGTCGGAGACAATTCAGAGCCACATCAGTCATTTAGCCTGAATGGTGCGAAGTTACTTATCGTTGATTAGATTTATACAAAGAACACAATTAAATAAGGGATAGCAATCTCTATCCCTCATTAAACATCTTAGTTTGCCAAAGCTGTCATGGCATTAACCAAGCTTGTAATACCTGTATAAATATCCTTTAAATGAGCTTGATCATTCATATAGGCGGGAGTGGTAACAAACAAGTTTTGTTTATCGACCACGCAATCTGAGGTTTGACAGTTATGGTGAATTGAACCAGTTTTTTCAATTTCCTGGGCAATATTAACATCAGCCCCTAAAGTAATAGTTGGGTTTAACTCTCCAAACGTAAGCGCCAATAGAGCAGGGGAAATACAGATTGCCCCAATAGGTTTCTTGCTTTGATGAAACGCTTTTAGAATTGAAGCAACTGTACCATGTATTCTTGCCTCTGCACCTTTAAAGGCAAAATTTGATAAATTTTTTGCAACTCCAAACCCCCCCGGAATAATAAGACCATCAAATTCATTTTCGTCAAGTTGACTGATTGAGGAAATTTCACCTCGGGCAATTCGTCCTGCTTCCTGTAAAATATTCCTCCTCTCAGTCATATTTATTTTGCCGCTTATATGATTAATAACATGAAATAAAGGCTCATCGAGTGCAAAAAATTGGTATTTAATATTTGCCGTATCTAAAGCTAACAGGGTTAAAACCGACTCTCTAATTTCTGAACCATCTAAATAACCACAACCCGATAAAATCACTGCTACTTTTTTCATCTGCTTTTCAAAAACCTTTGTTAAGTTTCTAAAAGATGTTAATTTTTCTTCTAAAATTTTTTTATATACAGATTTGCCATTAATTCGCCTTAAGTGAGCATTTTGGTTTTGCGTAGCTCACGCGGAGTAATCCCAAACACATTTTTAAATTGTTCAGTAAATCTAGATTGAGATTTATAGCCACATTCAAAGGCAATATTTCCAATGCTATGATTTGTAGTTTGAATGAGATGCAGTCCATGACCTAGGCGTACTCTATTGCGAATGGCCTGAATACTGTCCCCCTCAATTTTTAGTTTTCTTCTTAACGTCGATGAACTCATAAAAAATTGAGCAGCGATGTATTCAACTGTGAGTTCAGTAGATAAATGATCAGAAATGAGGGTCTGAATTTTTTCACTCAAACTTGTACTCATACTTAGTTTAGCGATATCGATATAACCCGAATAATAAATAAGTTCTAAAAGCTCCCTTTTTCTGAATTTAAATGCAGAAGGTGGAGCAATAAAAGAGAAGGATATAAATTGATGTAGGGCACTTTTTAAAAGAGGATTAAGCTGGCCTTGAACATAGTTTTGAGGAGTACCAGCGTTTTGGGGAAGATCATTAAAATCTTCAAAATCAAATTCGATAAGAAGAGCAAAATATTCTTCCTGATTTGGAATATTACGCATATCAATCTTGGAGCTGTTGGCTAAAAAAATAAAATGCCCAGCATCACATTTAATATTTTCAGTTTTTCCAAGTTCTTTAAACCCACTTAAAACAATAATGAGCAAAGGCTTAGAAATGGGAATGTTTGTGATTTTTTGCTCCTCGTAAGCTGAATACACAGCAAAAGGCAGGTTTAATCTGCTATGGTCGAGAAGGCTTTTTTTAGCTATAGAAATAAGATTCTTCATTGAATTTGAATGATTAATTAAATTTAGATGTTGTGTTGGGTTTAAAAATTATCAATATTATTTGACTATTTTTAAGGTTTGACACAATAAAAGCTTAAACCCACTAAGTTTAATTTTCTTTAAATTTAAATTCTGGCGGTGAGAGAGGGATTCGAACCCTCGATACGCGCAAACGTATACACACTTTCCAGGCGTGCTCCTTAAGCCACTCGGACACCTCACCAAGGCGTGCGATAGTAACTAAAAAATCAGGTTCTGCCAAGATTTAAGACGAGCATTACAGAAAAAAAATAATAGAGGTGATAAGATTGCGCTAAAAATCTATTGGTTTAATTACACAATGCAAAATACGGCCAAAAAAGCGACCTTGCCTGCCACGGCTTTGGCAGCTCTTGGGGTGGTCTTTGGAGACATCGGAACGAGTCCGCTCTATGCCTTGAAAGAGTCCTTCCATGCTGCCCATGGTTTGGGAATTCAGCCTGAAAACGTATTAGGAATTTTATCCATTATTTTTTGGTGCTTAATGCTTATTATCAGCATCAAGTATGTCGCAATTGTCATGCGTGCAGACAACAATGGCGAAGGCGGTATCATGGCCTTACTCGCATTGAATTTGCGTAAAGCAAAAATTGCCGACAACAAAAAAATCTACATGATTGCCATTGGCTTTATTGGGGCATCACTGTTCTTTGGTGACGGTATTATTACCCCAGCAATTTCGGTATTGTCTGCGGTCGAAGGGTTGTCTATTGCAACCAATGTTTTTGACCCGTTCATCATGCCGATTGCAATTGCCATTATCATCACGCTGTTTTTAGTTCAAAAACATGGTACTGCGTTTGTAGGTAAGTTCTTTGGTCCAATTACGCTTGTGTGGTTTATCTCTTTAGGTGCATTAGGCCTTCATAGCGTTATTCAAACACCAATTGTACTCGGCATGTTTAGCCCACATTGGGCAATTCAGTTTATCTATCACCATCCAGTCATGACCTTTTTTGTGATGGGTGCCGTGGTGTTAACCGTGACGGGTGGTGAAGCACTTTATGCCGACATGGGACATTTTGGACCAGTTCCGATTCGTCTTGCGTGGTTCTTTGTGGTGTTGCCATGCTTAGTTTTAAACTATGCAGGACAGGGCGCATTGTTACTTCGTGACCCTGCGGCAATTGAAAACCCATTCTATTTACTGGTTCCTCAGTGGGCACTTTACCCAATGATTATTATGGCGACTATGGCAACAGTGATTGCCTCTCAAGCTGTAATTTCAGGGGTGTTTTCTCTTGCTCGCCAAGCGATTCAATTGGGTTATTTACCACGTTTAAGTATTAAACATACCTCTGAATCTGAAGAAGGTCAGATCTATGTACCGTTCTTAAACTGGTTACTTTTAATCGCAATTATTATCTTAATTCTGATTTTCAAAACCAGCTCAAACTTGGCAAGTGCTTATGGTTTAGCAGTAACTTTAACCATGCTCTGTGACACGATTTTGGTTTCCATCTTTATCTACTCGGCGTGGAAATGGAGCTGGCCAAAAGTGGTGTTACTGATTATTCCATTCTTTATTTTAGAGTCGGTTTTAGTCGCAGCAACATCACTTAAAGTGTTATCAGGTGGTTGGGTGCCGTTGCTCATTGGTGGTATTGCAGTCACTATCTTAATGACATGGAAACGTGGTCGTGAGCTTACCTTTGCTAAACTCGAACATGACACGTTGTCTTTAGACTTGTTTGTGAAAAGTATTGGTAATAGCGTGCACTGGGTACCGGGTGATGCCGTGTTTATGACAGGTACACCAAACGTTGTACCGCATGCTATGTTGCATAACATCAAGCACAACAAAGTACTGCATCAGCGTAATATTCTGGTCACTGTGGTGATTGAAGATGTGCCGTTCGTGGCACCAGAAGAACGTATTACGACAGAAGCTTTAGCTGAACATTTCTACCGTATTAAAATTTTCTACGGCTTTAAAGATGAAATGAATGTGCCAAAAGCACTCATGAAAGCTTATGAGCAGTTAGGTCTTGAATACGACTTAATGCATATCAGCTTCTTTATTTCGCGCGATCGTATTGTTCACTCGGTGGGTGATGGTATGTCGCCGTGGAGAGAAAAGCTGTTTATTTCGATGCAGCGTAATACCAGTCCGGTGAGTGACTTCTACCAGATTCCAACCAACCGAGTGGTGGAGTTAGGTAGTCAAATCGAAATATAAAATTTGATGTAATAAAAAAACCAAGACATAAGTCTTGGTTTTTTTATGGCTCCGATTATTGAGCTTGTGCCATTGGTGCATCTGCTGGTAAAGCACCCTCTTTTGCCATTGGATCAGCAGACTGGTTTGGGTCGGCTGGTGGCGGTGGAGTATTTGGGTCTTGTGGCGCTGGAGCAGCCATATCACCGCCCGCTGGAGGTGCTGGTGGTGCATCTGCTGGAGGAGCAGGAGGTACATCAGCTGGAATAGGAGCACCCGTAGGGGCTGCACCTGTTGGCGGAGCAGAAACAGGTTGTACTTTCCCACTATTCACTAAATCACTAATAGAGCCAGGCTGGCCATTGACGGTTGTAGTGACTTTTACTTTAGACAAACTTTCTAAAGTTTCACCTGGTTGGACCGCAGGTTCAGCTAGGGCTGCCATACTGCACAGTCCAGCAATTACGCCAATACCAATAATCTTTGAATGGATCATTAAATGGACTCCGTTTATATTTTTATCCAAATTTGTGGAGCTAACCATGTCATAAGGCATAAGGGCTTTTCAATGAAAGATACGCAATTAACCCAATTCAATAGTGAAAGTTCCTCACAATCCCAACAGATTGTTACGTAAGGGGAAATGGAGTTACAAAAAAGATGACCATGTTTTAACCATTTGAAAGATAAGCGATATACTTAAAAAAGCAGGATTGTTAAGCTGCGTGTGGACAGTGGTATTGATAGAAACATGGCAAGCAAAAAAAGTAGTTCAGGCATCTTCGGTGATTTTTCTTTAAGTGAGCATTTTGGCAAAATTGTACTTGCCGGAGTGGCAGCAGGAAGCTTTGCCATCGCTTTTGGTGGTGAAAAAATTTCACAATGGTTTTCGCCTTTAAGTACTAACTCGACTTGTCTAAATCAGTTTTATCGTGAAGTTCCACCTGCCCTAAATAAAGAAAGTTTAAAAAAAGACAGTTATGCGCTGTGTTTTAACGGCTTCAATGTTCTGTACTCGGGTATGTCTAAAACGCCGTTATGGTCAGCTGAATATCTAAGTCCTGAACGTTTAAGCACTAAAATTAAACGTGAAGATAATTTCCACGAAGAAACACGTGTTCCAGAGCGTCACCGTTCATTGTTAAGCGATTATCGTGGCTCAGGCTATGACCGTGGGCACATGTCCCCAAATGGTGATATGCCAACTAAAGACTCGCAGTACGATAGCTTCTCGCTCAGTAATATGGTTCCGCAGGCCCCTAAAAATAATCAGGAAGTTTGGCGTAAGCTTGAAGACGCTACACGTGCTGTGGTTACTAAGCAAAAGCAAGATGCCTATATTGTGACGGGACCAATTTTTGAGGGTCAACGACTCAAAACGATTGGGCGTGGTGTTATTGTTCCAAGCGCCGTATATAAAGCTGTTTATTATCCTAAAACGGGTGCAATTGGCGCTTACTATGCACCAAATAACAACTCGCAGCAGGTCAAAGTTGTGAGTGTTTGTTATTTGGAAGAAAAGTTAGGAATTAACTTATTTCCTCAACTTACCGAACAACAAAAACGTAATGTTTATCGTCTGCCATTAACATCTAGCCAAGTTAAGCCAAATCAGAAATTAGATTATTTGCACTGGGATGGAGAAAGTCAGTGTGAACAAGATTTAACTAAAGATCAGATTCACGCATTACAAGATCAGTTTAAAAAGCAAAAAAGTACGTCTTCTGAACCTATGGAATCAAAAGTTCCAAGTATTGATGAAGAAACTAGAAAGGCGATTGTGAAACAATTAGTAGAAGCCTTGGTGAACTATTTCTTGCAAATCATTAAATAACTCGCATGTAAACATTGTTGCACAGTTCTTATTCAATACAATAAGATTGTCATACAGATCTGTCTGTTTATCCATTTATTCGAATAAGGACAATAACAATGTTTGCCTCGATGTTTCTTTTTTCTTTTGCTATGTCTATCACCCCGGGTCCTGTCAATACCGTCATTTTATCGACCAGCTTAAATCACGGTCTAAAAAGATCGGTTCCGTATATTTCAGGCGCTACCATTGGTTTTACTTTGCTTTTGATTTTTATGGCGTTTGGCCTGCAAAGTGTATTAACTCAATTTCCAGTTGTTTTAAAAATTCTTGCGATTTGTGGAACGCTATTTGTTTGTTATATCGGGATTAAAATTATTCTTTCTGCTGCAAATATTTCTATTTCAAGTGATCCTGTCGAACAGATCATTATTCCCAATTTTAAAGATGGGTTCTTGTTACAGTGGCTTAACCCTAAAGCGTGGTTAGCTTGTGTATCGGGTATAACCATGTTTACCAGCATTGAAAACCCGCAGGCGTTGCCGATTTTTATCGTTATTTATTTTTTCACCTGTTATGTGTGTTTGTTCTTTTGGGGATTTTGCGGTGATAAATTTTCAGTGGTGCTCAATCAGGGCAACCGTTTGAAATATTTTAATATCTTGATGGGCGCTTTTTTAATTTTATCGGCACTTTTAATTTTGATTGATTTTTTTTAAATTGATCGTATTACACTGTGAAGATATAACAACGAGACACACTTATGTTTAAGCCATTTGAAAAGGGTACAGAGTCTTCTTCAATTGAAGATTTAACATTAGAAAATGATGTCGATTGCGTGAGCATTTATGGCAATTTGCAAATTACTAAAGACAAAGTCGGCTTAGAGCAGGCAAAGGCACTACAGAGCTTTTTAAACGATGTGGTTGCAGCTTTGGAAAAAGAAGAACTGCCTGAGAAAATTGAACGACCAGCTGAACAAGAAGTGAATAATCCGTTTTTATAATTTATGCATTCTATGTGTGATGTTGAGCATAGTCATGCTGCCATACAGTCTTTAATACCATGTTAGGTCTTATCGAGTTTGTATAGACATTTCTTACTTTTGAAAGCCCAAAAGTAAACAAAAGGCTTTGTTGAACAGAGGGCACTTCCGTGTACCCCTGCTCAACAGGTGACATCCATGTCACCCACCGCGATAGTAGATTAAGGCTATAGATATAAAGAATTAATCTTTATCTCCAGCAACTACTTTATAAATAATCGCACCAATCACAGCCATAGCCTTAAAATATGAATTTTTTATTTAATTTTGATCTCGCCATTGTTGGGGTGTTTGATTGGTCCAATGCTTAAAAGCTCTTTGAAAAGCACTTTGTTCCGAGTAACAAAGCAAAAGGGCAATCTCTTGTAAACTTAAATGCGGGTCTTTTAAATACTCGGTTGCCAGCATAAAGCGCACTTGCTGTACACGCTCTTGAAAGGTGGTGTTTTGTTGTTGTAAATGCCGTTGAAGCTGCCGAACTGAAAGTCCTAACTGTGTTGCAATATATTCAATTTGATATTGATCCTTTTGTAAGCCAGTTAAAATTGAATGCTGTAAGCGCTGATCGAGTTGAGTTGAATTTGGTAATTGCTCTAATAGCGCTTGTGCTTGCTGAACCAATAGCTGCTGTAATGTATGGTCGGCGCTGCTAAGCGGCTTATGAATTTCGGTAATTGGAATAAGCAACTCAGTACGTGGCTCGCTAAAACGAACGGGACATTGAAAGTACTGCTCGTAAACTCTGATATTTTTAGGGGCAGTATTTAAGAAACGTACCTCATGTAAATGTACATCTTCATGAGACATAAAAAGACGTAAGAACTGAATGACCAGCGCAATCGCGATTTCATCGGTAAGTTGAGTGGGGTGTAGCTCAGTCGCTTCCCAACGAATAGAAGCATATTGTCCCTGTAGTTCAACAACTAATGGACTTCCGTCATAAATCAGACGGTGAAAATCATGATAGCGAATTAAGGCTTCCCCTAAGTTATCGCAAGAGAGAGCAAGGTAGGCAATAATCCCTAAATGTTTGGGTTGCACATATTTGGCAATTTCTAGGCCTAATCCCGGCTTCGGGTCTAGTTTATAAATCACTTCTAATAGATCACGCCAAACCACATAGTCAAAGCGTTCCAGATTTTGAATTTGTTCTAATTGTTCAGGAATCACTAACTCATTTGCTTCACAATAAGCTTTTAATAGATGTCCCAGCCCTCCATACACCGAGCCT
Organism: Acinetobacter sp. IK23; assembly: GCF_035615275.1. Classification (NCBI taxonomy): domain Bacteria; kingdom Pseudomonadati; phylum Pseudomonadota; class Gammaproteobacteria; order Moraxellales; family Moraxellaceae; genus Acinetobacter; species Acinetobacter sp. IK23. The sequence continues at coordinate 23,199 of NZ_JANBNX010000033.1, read as the reverse complement.
GTATAATTCTTTAGTTGTGGCATCCGTGACCACCTCTTTCTTGTCGTGATTTGTCAATGAAACCATAAATTCTGGTCAATACCTAGCATAACGAATTTTATATGCTGAATAAAAAGAAAAAGGGGTAAGGCGATGTTAAAAGGTTTTATTGCAGGAGTTGCGGTTGCAAATGCATTTGAATGGGTGGCACACAAATATATTTTGCATGGTGTGCACCGTGCTGGACAACCGCGCTATAGCCCAGTGCCCAGAAGCATGGAGTCACATTGGGCACACCATCGTGAAGTACGCAAACAGCAATTTCATGATGATTGCTATGTGGAAGGCGTTGGCAACTGGCGAACTAAAAATGAGTTAATTTCTCTTGCGGTAGTGGCAACAGTCTCAAGTGCAATGTTTTACCCGTTTTCAAAAGGTATGGCACTTGCAGCTTGGTACAGTGCTGGTAATTACTATTATATTCATCGCCGTGCACATTTAGAGCCCGACTGGGCAAAGCGTAAAATTCCGTGGCATTACGACCACCACATGAATTCTAATCAAGATGCTAATTGGTGTGTGACTAAGCCTTGGTTTGATTATGTGATGGGAACACGTGTGGTGTCTTCGGCAGATTTAAAAGAACAAAACCCTTTGGGAGTAAGGTTACCGACTGCGCTTGCTAGACCACTGTCCCAAGCAGTAGAAAAAATCTTTCCTGCAAAATGGGTCGAGAAAAAAGAAAAGCCTCAACTGGTTAACGACTTAAATTCGGTCGATGGCGCTGCATAAAAAATTAAAGGGGCATATTGCCCCTTTAATCATAAATAAGCTTACAAGCGCATTTCGATGCCTTGTTCAGCTAAATATTGTTTAGCTTCTGGAATCGTATATTGGCCAAAGTGGAAAATACTTGCTGCCAACACTGCATCGGCACCACCTTGTAAAATACCATCTGCAAGGTGCTGTAAGTTACCTACACCACCAGAAGCAATCGTTGGAATGGTCACGCGGTCATTAATAGCACGCATTAAAGCAATGTCATAACCTGCTTTAGTACCGTCAGCGTCCATACTGGTAATGAGTAACTCACCTGCACCGTAGTCAGCCATTTTCACAGCCCATTCAATCGCATCAATACCCGTTGGTTTACGACCACCGTGAGTAAAGATTTCCCATTTGTTGTCGCCAGTTTTTTTGGCATCAATCGCAACCACAATACATTGTGCGCCAAAGTGCTGAGAAGCTTCTTGAACAAATTCAGGGTTAAATACGGCAGCTGAGTTAATACTCACTTTATCTGCACCTGCATTTAATAACGCACGAATATCTTCAACCTTACGTACACCACCACCGACAGTTAATGGCACAAATACTGTCTCGGCCATACGTTCAACAGTACGGTAAGTGGTATCGCGTCCATGATGTGTAGCGGTAATGTCTAAGAAAGTAATTTCGTCTGCACCTTGTTCGTTATAGCGACGTGCCACTTCAACAGGGTCGCCAGCATCACGAATATCGAGGAATTGAACGCCTTTAACTACGCGTCCGTTATCAACGTCTAGGCAAGGAATAATACGTTTAGCAAGCATAGCTTTTTCCAAAAATAATCGCCGTTGGTGAAAGTTCCTACACAGGCGCTACACCTTCATGGAGGGAAGAGGTATTCTATCAAACTTCACAGATGTTTTTTGCAGGTTTTCCATGTCGGTTTATACCCCGTTGAGTTTAGATGAAGTTCGCACCTTTGCTGCACCTTATGGATTAGAGGTGTTGGAGCTGAACCCAATTCAGGGAGGTATTCAAAACACCAATTATTTTTTGGTTGATGTAAACCGCAAACAGTATGTACTTACCGTGTTTGAAGAGTTAGATGCACAAGGGGCAGGTGAACTTATTCCTGTACTTGAACAATTGGGGACTCATGATGTACCCGTTGCTGTACCGTTAAAACACAGCGGACAAGCGGTTCACGTGATTGCAGACAAGCCTGCACAGATTGCACCACGTCTCATGGGTCACCATCCCATGCAAACTACAGTAGCACAAGTTGCAGCAATTGCAGATGCACAGGCGAAACTGCATGTGGCTTTACAGGACTTTCCGCTTGAACGTGAATATAGACGCGATCATCAATATTGGACAGGCGTTGCAGAGCAGCTTAAGCCAAATATGACTCAAGATGACCAAGCTTTACTTGAGCAGGCCTATCAAGCGTTTAATGCTAAAACAGCGCAGTATTCAAACCGACCAACAGGTTTTATTCATTCAGATTTATTCCGCGACAATACATTGTTTGAAGGTGATCAATTACAAGGTATTTTAGATTTTTACGAGTTAAATCAAGATGAATTGCTGTTTGATATTGCGATTACCATCAATGATTTTTGTACCGAATATCCAGCAGCGCATTTAAACTCAGACAAAGTGGCAGCTTACTTAGCGGCATACCAAAAGGTTCGTGTGCTTACTTCAGATGAACTTGAATGTTTAGATGTATTCTTAGCAATGGCAGCATGCCGCTTTTGGTCAATGCGCTTGCAAGTTGCTCAAAAAAATAAAGAAGAAGGACGTACTGGCGACGACATTTTGCAAAAAGATCCGCAAGAAATGCGAGCAATGATGCAAGACCGTTTAAGTCATGTAAAAGCATAAAAGGAATAGAGATGCGAGATCAGGGGCGATTAGTCGAATGGTTCGACGAAAAAGGTTATGGCTTTATTCAGCCGGATGATGCTGAAAAAGAGCGAGTCTTTTTGCATATCAAAGATTTTGCACGCCCCGGACCTCGGCCAATTATTGGCTGTGCACTAGAGTATTTGGTCATTTTAGATGAGCGAGGTCGCTTCCGTGCCCAGCAAGTCACTTATTTGAAGGCATCACAAACGCGTAAAGCTTCAAAGTCAGCAAAAACAGAATCTTCATTTCAGGCAAAACCATGGTCTGCCATGCAAATGGGCATCGTATTTTATTTTGTTCTAATGGGCATTATGAGTTTTATCCATGTTCTGCCAGCCTATACTTTGTTGTTTGTTTTAATGATGAATGCCTTAAGTTATTGGCTATATTCACAAGATAAAGAAGCCGCACAACTAGGCAATCGCCGTATTCCTGAACAGACTTTACATATTGTGAGCTTTTTAGGTGGTTGGCCAGCTGCATGGTGGGCACAACAAAAACTGAGACATAAAACACAAAAACAACCATTCCGTAAGATTTATTTTTGTACCATATTCCTTCATTTACTTTTGATTTTGTGGCTAATTTCTCCTTTAAACGTTTTGCGGGGATCATAAAAGTAAATTGTTTTATTAAACTTGAGAGGTATAAAAATGAATAGTTCTATCGACCAAGATCCAAATCGTACTTTAACACTTATTTTGTATGTGCTTTATATTGTTGCCATTTTTACGGGCGGCTTACTTGCGATTATTGCTTTAATTATTAACTACGTAAAACGTTCCGATGTACAAGGTTCAATTTTTGCGAGTCACTTTACTTGGCAAATCAGAACATTCTGGTGGTATCTCGCTTGGAATATTATTGCCTTTTTACCGTTTATTTTCTTGTTTTTTACAGGTGAAAATACCGATTTATTTGCAGGTGTTGCGATCTCATCGACCGTATTCTGTGTGGGCGTGATTACAGTGGCATGGATCTGGATCGTATATCGTGCAATTCGCGGTCTGATTGCATTAAACGACAATCGTCCGATGTATCAATAAATCATGATTATTGAACATGTGCATTTGAGTATAAAGCCTGGGCAAAGTGAAGCATTTCTTAAAGCATTCGAGCAGGCAAAACATATTGTTTATCCAATGGAGGGCTTCAATGCTGTCCAACTCATTAGACATGCAACTGACCCACATCATTATATTCTAATGATCTCTTGGGATGAGATTGAACATCATACCGAAGGGTTTAGAAAGTCTGAAGCTTATCAGGAATGGAAGAAATTGCTTCATCCATTTTATGATCCAATGCCGACGGTTGAGTACTACGAGCCCTGCATTTTATTAAAGAAAAAATAATAGATAAAAAAAGAGAGCGTTAAGCTCTCTTTTTTTTTATTCTCGAATTCTTTTAGTTTTTTTTAATGGGTAACTTAAGTTTTAACTCACTGACTAAAACACCTAACACCACTAAAGCACCGCCCAAAAGAGCAATAACTGGTAATCGCTCACCTGCGATTCGGCCAATAACTCCTGCCCAAACAGGCTCTCCTGCATAAATAATCGCAGCACGTGAAGGATCAACCATACGCTGAGCCCAATTCATCACAAATTGAATCAGTGCACTTGCTAAACCTAATGTAACAGCAAGGAGTACAAGCGGCCATGAAAATGCTGGAATCGTATGCTCGCCCACCACAGGCATAACTGCAAATGAAAGTAGAGACGCGACAGCAAGTTGAATAATGGTTACACGGCGCAAATTTACCTTTCCAGCAAAGTAACTAATAAAAATAATTTCTAAAGCAATCGCAAATGCACCCAAGATTGTTAAAAGCTGTCCAAAACTTAATGAAATTTGCTCAAAACCATTGCCCGTTAATAAAACAAGGCCAGCAAACGCAAGAGCAGCTCCCACCCAAGTCATGATATGGGGAGTTTTTCTAAAGATGAGCCACATTAAAATAGGAACAAGCGGAACATATAGCGCCGTTAAAAAAGCGGATTCACTACTCGGAATGGTTTGTAGGCCAATGGTCTGGGTGCCGTAGCCTGCCGCAATCACAAGACCAATCGCGCTACCAGCGCCTAAATCTTTTAAAGTAACACCTTTCATACTTTTTAATGAAATAAGAAGCAAAGTAAGAGCTGCTACAGCAAAACGGCAGCCTACAAAAAACATAGGCGATGCAAAATTCAGCGCATATTGCACTGTAAGGAATGTTCCTCCCCAAATGATCGTAATCAGAATCAGGGCTAACTGTGGGGCTTTGCTTGAACTCAGAGAAATTGGTGACATACTCAAGTTAAAATAAATTGTGCAATATACTGCGCATATTGCGCTATTCTTCAGTTTTGTGCAATATATTACTCAAATTTTCTTTACTACCTATTCTATGAGCCAGTCGAGTACCGTTTTACAGCATGTCGGCACAAATATCCGTTCACTAAGAGATGAGCGTGGTTTAAGCCAACAGGAATTGGCAGATCAGGCGGGTGTAAGTAGACGTACCATTGCTGCTTTAGAAACAGGACAAGTCAATATCAGCTTGGCTAAACTCGACGCGATTGCGATAGTGTTGGGGGTAGACTTTAGAACGATTGTGAGCGCACCCGAGCATAAAGAACAAGCCTTGGTTAATGTACTTGCTTGGCAGGGTGAAAGAGAGGAAAGCAAAGCAACATTACTGGCTTCAGTTCCGTCTCATAGCCAAGTTGAGCTTTGGACGTGGTCATTGGCAGTAGGGGAGTCTTATATTGCTGAAGCAGACCCAGAAGGGTGGCAAGAGCTTATTTATGTATTAGAAGGTGAGCTAACGATACAATTTGCAGATGGCTCAAAAACTATAGCTGCTGGCTCTTCAATTATATATGCCAGCTCAGTGACCTATACGTATGTGAATAGCGGTAATCAAATACTTAAATTCATTCGTAATGTGGTGTATTAACTTTAAAATCTTTTTTAAAACTATATGAAGTATTCGGTTTTATATCTTGCATTTATCTTATTTAAAAAGTTGTAAGTTTAGTTTTAAACAAAAAACATGAAGAACAATAAATAAGACAAGTTATGATATTTCTTGTGTAATGAAATTATTTTTAAATCGTTTTAACAGAAAAAAGATAGAGAAATGAAGTTTTTATTAAGTTCGCAAGATATTCAGAACTATAAATTTATCTGGAATATTTCTAAAGAAAACTATAAGAAACAAAGAAGTAGTATGTTTCTTATGTTTTTATTAGTGGTATTTGCAGCATTTTTTACGACTTTATTACCATACTTGCTAAAAATTATTATCGATTATTCTGCACACGAATATAACTTTTTACTCAATATTCAGCTCCCATTTAATTTTTTATATCTACTTGTACTTGCCTACGCGACCGCATGGTTAGTCAATGAGTTATGCCATTGGACGCAAAATATTTTTGGGGCTTATTTGATGGTCGATTTCAAAGGATCATTAATTTCTGCAGGCTTAAAAAATTATTTAAATCTTAAAAAAGATGCACAAGATCAAATCGAGGCTGGAACAGTAATGAGTGATCTTGAAAGAGGAAGTACTGCTTTTGGTGAGATTAATTTAACGTTAACTTTTTATTTAGGACCAATTATTTTCCAATTGGTAATGATTTTTGCGGTTTTGTTTACGACCATTAGTTTACTTTTCAGTATTAGCTTTTTATTGGTCGCTATTATTATTTTTATCGTTTCCTTTTATATAAATAAAAGAAGTAGTTCACTATTCGATGCTATGTATGAAAAAGACAATTTAGTGAATAGTCATTTAATACATCAAATATCTAACTCCTATGAAATTAAAGTAAAAAATGCAGTGCCGTTTCAGTTATCGAAATTTAATGACACTCTAAATTTATATATCACAACGGCAAAAGATAGAAATAAGAAAATAGGATTATTGATGATTTCTCAGTTATTTATGATCTTTTTATTCTTACTTATTTTTATGTTATTTACTGTATTTCTTTCAACTGACAAGCAATTGACAGCTGGGGCTTTCGTATTGATAAGTACTTATATTATTCAACTCACCAATCCATTTTTGGCTGTTTCCCAAAGTTTGATGCGGTTAAATGGCAACTTTGTGGCTTTAGCAAAATACCGACAGTATTTTAATCTCAAGAAAGAGCAATATACGTCGTCTACCATTCAACATTCCGAAGTCATATTTCAATTTATAAATGCCAAATTTTCGTTAGGAAAAAGAGCAGTAGACCATTTTAATTTAACAATTTTGGCTAATAAAACGTATGTCGTGATTGGGCAAACAGGGCTAGGTAAAACTTCTCTGATGAATTATTTAATGGGGGTATATCAGATTCAGTCAGGGCAGCTTTTTTATAAAAATGTCGATATCAGTCATAACTTTTCTAAGCATATTTTTGATGAAGTGGTCTATGTTGCCCAGCAACCTGTTATTTTCCCTTATTCTTTAAGAGATAATTTGGTTTATAACTCTCAGTATATATATGAAGATTCTTACTTAATTCAGATGCTTGATCAGTTTAAACTGTTACATATATTGAAAAAGCATGAGTTAACGCTCGATGATGATCTCACTGAAATTTATAAGAATTTTTCAGGGGGAGAAAAGCAAAGAATTTGTATCCTTCGGGGTCTTTTAGCACGCCCACAACTCATCATATTAGATGAACCGACCGCAGCTTTAGATGTAGATACTGCAAAAGATATACTTGCATATATTCAGCAAGTTGTTCCGTCCGTGATTATGATTACGCATTCACCCTATGCAATGGAACTGGCAGATGAGGTGATCGATTTAGAAAAACTATTAAATTAGAAATGATTAAAATAAAAAAAGAGCCCAAAGAGGCCCTTTTTTACATCTTAAAAATTAAAGACGGTTTTCATCTAACAGAAGCTGAGCTTCACGAAGGTTTAGAGTACCTTCATAAATTGCACGACCTGTGATTGCACCTAAAATGCCTGGTTTGCCTTTTAAGTTACGAACGTCATCAAGGTTAGTTACGCCACCTGAAGCAATCACTGGTAAGCCAGAGTATTGAGCCAAGTTGACAGTTTGCTCAACGTTTACACCTTGCATCATGCCATCACGTGCAATGTCTGTATAAACGATGCTAGACACACCAGCATCTGCAAAGCGTTTTGCTAAGTCGGTTGCTTTCACGTCAGTAACATTAGCCCAACCGTCAGTTGCAACCATACCATTCATGGCATCAATACCAACAATGATGTGGCCAGCAAAGCGCTTACAAGCTTCTTCTACAAATTCTGGCTCTTGAACTGCTTTAGTCCCGATAATGACAAAAGTCACACCAGCTTCTAAGTAATGTTCAATCGTTTCTAATGAGCGAATACCACCACCAATTTGAATTGGTAATTCTGGCTGAGCTTTAGCAATCGCTTCAACAACAGGTTTATGGATAGGCGTACCTGCGAAAGCACCATTCAAATCGACCAAATGCAAACGACGTGCGCCTTCATTTACCCAATGCTGGGCAGTTGCAACCGGATCGTCAGAGAAAACGGTATCGTCTTCCATACGCCCTTGTTTTAAACGCACACATTTACCATCTTTCAGGTCAATTGCTGGAATGATTAGCATGCTTTCGCTCCTTGCTTCATCATGTTTATGAAATTGTGCACATCTTAGCAAAGTATTGATCAATCGCTAAGCCTTAGAAAAGACTTTTATAACTTTACGCGTGAAGTGCGGTTTGAATCGTTTGTGAAATGTGAGCCGGTAATAAGTTTTGTTTACGAAGCTCTAAAAATACCAGTAGAGCTGCATAAGCATCAGCGGCTGCATAACTGATTTGCTGTGGTGTAAGTGGCTTTTGCGCCCAATTTGATGTTCCGACTTTCTTTGACTTTGAAAGATATTGTCCAAATAATAGTGCTATGGCTTTTTGTACACCCATTTGCTGGGTAAAACCAAAGTGACTAAAACCTTTAGCAAGGTCAATGCAGCTTTCAAGCTCTATGCCTTTTTTATGAAAAATGTGCTTATCATTCTTAAGACCAAAGCCGACTTTAAGTTGTTTTGGATTGGATAAAATAGGCTGCAAAAATTTTAAAGTCGATGAATTGACATGAAATAAATAGGCTTTATGTTCTGTGGCAAGCTGAATCAGATGTGGACCCGTCGAGACCTCACCTACCCGAAATGTCGGTTTAGACTCTGAATCAAACCCTAAAAAGATCGCTGCTTTTAATTCTTCTTCAATAGTTTTGCATTGCTCAATATTTTCAATCACCACAATATTTTGGTGGTTAAGATTTTTAAAAGGTGGGAGTTGTTGAATAGAGGCTTTGTCGAGGAGGGGAAAGGTTTCGGGCATATTTAACAGCGTACAAATAAATTGAGCTATTCCCTTTATATATGAATAAAGCCTAGAGAACTAGGCTTTACGAAACTTTAAAAATTATTGAGACTGAGATGGTGTACCAATTTCAATACTTTCGCTTCTTTCGATATAACTTTGATAACTCGGGACCATCATTGCAACAATAACTCCGAAAACAAATGCGAGTGGAATAATGACAATATAGATCCAACCTAAAACACGTTCCCAGCTTGGCGTTGGACGCTTCGGTCCATAATCATTAGGTCCTTCAGTTCCTTTTGCACAGAATAAATAAATGGCAAGGCCAATGTTCACGACTGGTACGAGCATGAGTAAAGATAACCATCCGGTATTATTACGGTCATGCAAACGTCGAATAGTAAATACGAAGCTAATATAAATACCGACAATATAGAGAATGGCAATAGCGATGATGCCTGGCGCAGTAAAACCTGGGGTGCCCTCATTTTGTGTAAGACCGAAAGTAAAAGCAATAAGCAGAAAGGCTATAACGAGGACGAGTGTAAATAAGAATGTCCAAGCAGCGTAAGAGAGTCGTCCAAAACGCCCATTCGCTTTAAAGGGTGAATCCTGCTGAAGTGGCTGATTTTCAAAAGGTGAACTCATTGTGTTTATCCTGATCATTTGGTTTTATTTAAAAGTATAAATATTCAATATTTTGTTGAATAAAATATCATTCTATAAATGATTGCTTATTATTATAAATAAAAAAAAAGATCAGGCCATCTAGACCTGATCTGTTTAAAGCTTTCGTGAAATTAAATATTCCATTCCACAAAGTTTTTAAGTAACTGCAATCCAGCAGTATGGCTTTTCTCTGGATGGAATTGAGTCGCAAATAAATTATCTTTGTGAATTGCTGTGCAGAAGTTCACGCCATATTCGCATGTTGCAGCCACAAGCTTTTCATCTTTCGGTTCAACATAGTAGCTGTGTACAAAGTAGAAGCGAGCATCTTGTTCAATGTTGTTCCACATCGGATGGCTTGGGTCCATTTGGTGAACTTGGTTCCAGCCCATGTGTGGGACTTTCAAACCTTCCATTTGAGGAAAGTGCTTTACTACACCGTCAAAAATACCGAGTGCGTCTACACCGCCATTTTCTTCAGAGCTTTGCAGTAAGGCTTGCATGCCTACACAAATCGCAAGAACTGGCTTATTAAAAGCAGCATTGCGTACGACTTCATCAATACCTGCTTCACGCATGCCTTGCATACAGTCACGCATTGCCCCAACACCTGGGAAAACAATTTTGTCGGCTTGTGCAATTAATTTTGGGTCGTTAGTTACATCGACTGTAGCGCCCACATGCTCAAGTGCTTTAGCTGCTGAGTGTAGATTGCCCATGCCATAATCAAGTAACGCGATACGTGTCATAAGAGGCTACCTTTTGTCGATGCAATCGTGTTTTCAGCACGTGGATCAACTTCACATGCCATACGTAAAGCACGCGCTAGTGCTTTAAATACACTCTCGATTTGATGATGGCTGTTTTTACCTTTCAAGTTATCGATGTGTAGGGTCATAAGCGCATGGTTTACAAAACCTTGGAAAAACTCAGAAAATAAATCGACATCAAAGGTGCCGATGCGTGCACGGGTAAATGGAATATCCATGAATAAACCCGGACGACCAGATAAATCTACCACTACGCGAGATAAAGCTTCGTCTAATGGTGCATAAAAGTGACCATAGCGTTTTAAACCTTTTTTATCACCTAAAGCTTGTGCAAAAGCTTGTCCAAGCGTGATACCGCAGTCTTCTACGGTATGATGATCATCAATCTCGAGGTCTCCATCACAATGAATATCGATATCAAATAAGCCATGTCGCTTGATTTGATCAATCATATGGTCTAAAAATGGAACTCCGGTGTTTAGTGTGCCTTGACCAGTACCATCGAGATTTAAGCGAACTCGAATTTTGGTTTCATTGGTATTTCTAACCACTTCACTGATACGTTGCGTCATGGACACGTTCCTCAAAAAAACGTCAAAAATGATTGGATGTTAACGACAATTTCGCTGTGACGAATTCGTGACAGCATCATAGTTTGCTCAGGAGGGTTAATCAATGCCTATTACCGTACATGCTTATAGTTCTCTAGATAATTCAGAGATTCGTGATCAGCTTGAGCGTTTGTATGATACAAGTCCGGAGTTTGGTGACGGGCACGATGCGATTGAACAACTTGAACAAGATTTACAGCAGTATACCACGCTATACACTGCCGAATTTAACACCAAAATTATAGGTGCAATTTGGTCTTCAGGACAAGGTGAAAGCAAGGTTCTTGAATATATTGTTGTGCATCCTGCTAACCGTGGTCGTGGTGTCGCTGAGCGCTTAGTTGAAGAAGCTTGCCGTATAGAAGAATCAAATGGCGTTAAAACTTTTGAACCGGGATGTGGGGCTATCCATCGTTGTTTAGCACATATTGGTAAACTACATACCTAAAAGCCTATTTTTAATGTAACTGTGATTTAAAAATAATCACTTGTTACAAAAAATGCGGAAGTTACTTGACGTTAACTAATAAACATTGTTTAATACGCCCACTTCGGCGTGATAGCTCAGTAGGTAGAGCAACGGATTGAAAATCCGTGTGTCCCCAGTTCGATCCTGGGTCTCGCCACCATTATTTGTGTTTTCAATCCCTGATCCCATCAGGGATTTTTTTTTAAGTATAAAAAATATCCATTTAAATCAGAAACTCAGGATAATTGTTGACTATTGTTCTGAGATGCGGCTTAATACAGGCCATCGGCGTGATAGCTCAGTAGGTAGAGCAACGGATTGAAAATCCGTGTGTCCCCAGTTCGATCCTGGGTCTCGCCACCATATTCGAAAAAGCCCCATACTTTAAAGTATGGGGCTTTTTTCATGTCTGCTGATTTAATAAAAAATATGAAATCGTGGCTGTGTATAAATCTCATTTTATCCACAAGCAAATAGGGTTATCCCCAATATTACCTTCACTTTCTAAAAATGGCTCAACTGAAAACTTGTCTCTACTCGTGAGGACTATCATTAATGAGTCGTTTGCCTAAGCACACGGCTTCTACTTCGTCGTAACCGAGCTGTTCGTAAAAATTCAAGACATTCAAATTGTCTTTACGGACTAATAATTGCAGTTTTGGGCAACCACGAGCGATGAGACGCTTCTCAAGCTGCTGAACGAGCGCTGTAGCGATGCCTAAGCGTTGTTGGTGGGGATGAACAGCCAAATAGTTAATCCAACCTCTATGGCCGTCGTAGCCGCCCATAAGCGTGCCAATCAGTTGCTCATCTTTAATAGCAACCAAAAACAAATCATCCTGTTGGGAGACTTTTCTGAAAATATCTGTTTCAGGACTATTCCAAGGGCGGGTGAGACCGCAGCTTTCCCATAAATTAACGACATCATCCAGATCTGCATTTGTAAATTGGCGAATAATGAACATGCGGATTTCTACTTTTTGTTTTGATGTGCTGAAAAGATAAAATAAAAATATGAGTTTGAGCAGTGTTTATTAATAATTTAAACAAATAAAAAAGCACCCCCGAAGGAGTGCTTGAATTAAACCAGTGATTTAAGCTGATTTTGCAACTGGTGCTGCTTGAAGCATTTGACCTGTCTCTTCAAAGTTTGCATGCCAAGACAATGCTTCACGAAGTAAGTGAGGAGTATGTCCACCTTTGGCACATGCACGGTCAAAGTAGTCATTTAATGCATCACGATAAAGTGGGTGTACGCAGTTGTCGATAATAGCGCGAGCGCGTTCACGAGGTGCTAAGCCACGTAAGTCTGCTAGACCTTGCTCTGTCACTAAAATATCAACGTCGTGTTCGCTGTGGTCAACGTGGCTCACCATTGGCACGATAGAGGAAATATCGCCGCCTTTAGCAATTGATTTAGTCACAAAGATCGCTAAGTGTGCGTTACGAGCGAAGTCACCTGAACCACCGATACCATTCATCATTTTTGTACCACATACGTGAGTTGAGTTCACGTTACCGTAAATATCAAACTCAAGCGCAGTGTTAATGCCAATAATGCCTAAACGACGAACTAATTCAGGGTGGTTAGAAATTTCTTGCGGACGAAGCACTAATTTGTCTTTGTAAGCTTCGATATTGCCAAAAACTTTTTCGCCACATTTCGCTGAAAGTGTAATTGAGCTACCAGAAGCAAACTTCATTTTGCCTGCATCAATGAGTTCAAAAGTACAGTCTTGTAGTACTTCTGAGTACATGATGAGGTCTTCAAAATCAGAATCTTTTAAACCTGTTAATACAGCATTGGCAATAGAGCCAATTCCTGCTTGTAATGGACCAAGGTTTTTCGGTAAACGACCTTCTGCAACTTCTTTGTTAAAGAAAGCAATTAAGTGGTTTGCAATACCTTGAGTCTCATCATCTGGAGGAGTTACTGTTGATGGTGAGTCATGTGTATCGTTAAATACAATACCTACAATTTTTGCAGGATCGATTTGAATTGCTGTTGTACCAATACGTTCATCCACTTTTGTTAATGGAATTGGCGTACGTGTTGGACGATAAGTCGGAATGTAGATGTCGTGCAAACCTTCAAAGCTTTCGCTTAAAGAGGTGTTGATTTCAACAATCACTTTTTCGGCAAAAATAGCAAAACTTGCTGAGTTACCTACAGAGGTAGTCGGGATAATGCCGCCATCTTCAGTAATTGCAATTGCTTCAATTACTGCAACGTCTGGACGTTTCAATTGTTGGTTGCGCATTTGCTCAACAGTTTCTGATAAGTGTTGATCAATGAACATGACTTCGCCGTTGTTAATTGCGCGGCGTAAAGTGTTGTCTACCTGAAAAGGCATGCGACGAGATAAAACACCTGCTTCCGTGAGTTGTTTGTCTAAGTCATTACCTAAGCTAGCACCCGTAATTAACGTGATTTTTAACGGATTTTTCTTTGCATGCTCTACAAGTGCCTGTGGAACAGCTTTAGCTTCACCGGCACGAGTAAAACCACTCATACCAACGGTCATTCCATTTTCGATGAATTGCGCAGCTTGTTCAGCACTGATGACCTTGTCATGAAGAGAAGCTAGGCGAATACGACTTAAAGACATTGGACATCCTCAATATTGTCAAAACATACGGGATTTTAGCTATGAAAAAATGAAAAGTGCATAGGTGTTAGGCTAAGGTCTAATTTTTTAAATAAATGTGGGTATAATTTATTTTTATGGTTTGTATTTGATTGATTTTAAACATTTTTTAAAAATTTAAAATAGCACTTTAAATGATCATTCGATCAAATTAAAAGCGCTCACTTAACGTTTGTTTAATTTTTTCTAACGGATTTGTCGTGGTATTTTCTTCAGCCGCTGGTTTTGGGATGGGTAAAGAAATAATAACTTCTAAACCACCTTGTTCACGGTTGTGAATTTGGATCTCACCTTGATGAATATCGACAATACGTTTAACAATTGCAAGGCCTAAACCACTACCTTGAATTGTTCTAGCAGCGTTACCTCTAACAAAAGGCTGCATTAATTCTTCAATTTGGTCTTCGGGAATGCCTTCACCATTGTCGGCTACCGTAATCAAAATATGTTCATTTTCAACTTTTGCACTGAGTTCGATTGGTTCTGCACCATAACGCTTTGCGTTATTAATTAGGTTGGCAATGAGACGTTTTAATGAGAGGCTACGTGCAGGAATAATCGGTACATCTTGCATTTCGAAACGAATATCAAGCGGTTTAAACTGAACAATTAATTCCTGCAATAACATATTGATATTAGTGTCTTTTAATTCTTCATCCGAACCGTCGCGCATATACGAGATGAACTGATTTAAAATCGCATCCATATCATCTACGTCATACACCAAGCCTTCACGAAAAAACTCATCAGGCAACATTTCTGCCGTTAAACGGATACGTGTAAGGGGCGTGCGCAAATCATGTGAAATACCGGCCAACATAATCCGTCGTTCACGCTCGGTTTGATCAAGGGTATATACCATGCGATTAAAGGCTTGGTTTACTTGGCGAATTTCTAGTGGACCATGATTGGTATCTAGGTAAGGCGCTGTTCCTGACTTGCTATATTCATTGGCAGCATTTTGCAAACGACGCAAAGGGCGGTTCATTTGTCGAACCAAAATCAAAATAATGATGGCTGAGGCTAAAGGAACACCCACAACCCAACCAATTAATAGTTCAGGGCTATAGTTTGCATAAGTTTTTAGGGGCTCACGGACCCAATTACCATGCATTTCAGGAGTTTGAATCCAAATACGTGGGCTTGGTTTAAATTGGAAGTAAACCGTAACGTCCTTAGTGCCAATCTCATTGGCTAGTTTCTGCTCAACGTGATTAGTAAAAAACTCGGCAATAACTTTATCGCGGACACTTGGATATTCTTTAGGATCAGTTATGTATTCAATACCAACCCGATTACGTAACCAGGTATCGATATCAACTTCGTTATTACCATGTAAAATACGAATATTAGGATTATTGACCAGTTCTAGTTCAACAGCCAGATAACGGGCATGTTGTTGAATTTCTGGTAAATAGAGAGTGCGCCAAAAAAACCACAATGACATAAACAGGCTAAAGAACACCACCAGCAGTACCAAAATAGTGGTACGCATGGCAGCAGAACGTGGCTTAATCTTGTCGAGGAAACGTTCCCACCTCGTCCGTTTACGCTCTGAGTACGTAACGTAATCGGTAAAGTTTTGTGGTGGAATTGGCTCTAAAGTCACTCTATTTTATCTCAAACTTATTCAGCACCGTCTGGAACAAATACATAACCTACGCCCCACACAGTTTGGATGTAGCGTGCACGTGCTGGATTGTCTTCAATCAGACGACGTAGACGAGATACCTGAACATCAATAGAACGTTCCATTGCACCCCATTCACGACCACGAGCCAAGTTCATGAGTTTGTCACGTGTTAATGGTTCGCGTGGATGCTGTACCAAAGCCTTCAATACCGCAAACTCACCTGTAGTCAATGTAACGATTTGACCTTCACGAGTAAGCGTACGTGTAGATAGATCTAAAGACCATGGGCCGAAACTAACTACTTCAACTTGTTGGCTTGGAGCACCCGGAACTTCACGAACTTGACGACGTAATACTGCGCGAATACGTGCTAGAAGCTCATTAGGGTTAAATGGTTTTGGTAAATAGTCATCTGCACCAGCTTCTAGACCAGCAATACGATCAGAGTCACTACCACGAGCAGTTAACATGATAATAGGAGTATCAATGTTTGACTGACGTAAGCGTCGGCAAATACTTAAACCATCTTCAACGGGTAACATGAAATCGAGAACGATAAGAGAAAATAACTCACGTTGTAATAAACGATCCATTTGCGAAGCGTCGTGGGCAGTTTTTACAACAAAGCCTTTATCTTCTAAAAAGCGTTGCAAGAGGGTACGTAAACGCACATCGTCATCGACTACTAAAATGCGCTCGACACGATCCGTTTCGTTATGTACGGTTTCAGGATGTTCAGCAGGTACAACTAAACTCATGATGTACTCCCTTTTAAAGTCATAATTTATATATTATTGGGGCGCTCAGGCTTATTGCCAGCAAGCCCTCAGTATAATGCCGATGTTCTTGTTAAGACTATGTATCAATTTGCTCAAAATTACAATTTTCGTAGGTGCTTGAAACCAAAAAACAACATCTTATGCCCATAATTTAGCAAAGCCCGCGATAAAAAACCAAATATTCAATCATTCGCTGGTTTTTTATCGATTAAATTTTAATAAATATTTGTTTCAAATAAATTATTTAAAAAAATTCTCTTCATTCATTCTTTAGTTTTTACAAGTATTGTTAGATGTTTTATTGATGAGAGGCTCAAAATTTATATATAAAAAGAAGAAAAATGAAGTTTTTATACCTTCTAGCCATGTATCAATATGTTCATTTTCTCGTAATTTGTATTAAAAAATTTAATTGGATACTAGAAGAGTTGCTACAACTCCTATCTTTAAATAAAGTTCGACTTGAAAAGTAGAATGACAAATAGATCAGGTTTTAAAAGAGTTTTTTTAAGATAAGAATGTGAAAAATTCATAGTCAATACAAAAAAACGTTTTGAATACGCAAACAAGTGTGGATTTTATGGGCTTGGTCTTTATAATCATTGCTTTTAAACTTTATCCTTGTGGGATCAAACACGATGACTGACTTAGTTCAGCAGTTGGCAAGTGAGCTTGCCGTACGTCCAAACCAAGTAGAAGCTGCCATCCGCTTAATTGACGAAGGTGCCAGTGTTCCATTTATTGCCCGTTACCGTAAAGAAGTAACACAAGGTTTAGATGATACGCAGTTACGCCAATTAGATACTCGTTTAGCGTATTTACGTGATTTATATGAGCGCCGTGAAAAGGTCATTCAGTCATTGCAAGAACAGAATAAATTGAATGATGACTTATTGGCGCGGGTGAATGCAGCCGAAACAAAAAATGCTTTAGAAGAAATTTATGCACCGTACCGTCCTAAGCGTACGAGTAAGTCTTTCAAGGCGAAAGAAGCGGGTCTAGGACCAATCGCTGAAAAAATTATTGCAGAACAAATTGACCCAACAGAAGCATTGGCTGGTTTTAGTCATGAAGAATATCCAGATGTTGAAAGTCAGTTAGATGCAATTCAGCATATTCTGATTGATGACTGGGCACAAAACATTGCACTGACTACAGAATTAAAAGCAACTTTTGCAAAAACAGCAGTATTAAAAAGTACAGTTGCTTCTGAAGAAAAGAAAGAAGTCGGTAAAAAGTTCCGCGATTACTTTGAATTCTCTGAAGGCTTAAACAAACTACCTTCTCATCGTTTATTGGCAATGTTACGTGGTCGTCAAGAAAACGTACTTGGTTTAAAAGTAGATGGTGAAGATGATGCACCTTTGGCACGTATTGAAACTGAATACAACCTTGATCAAGTTCAGCCACAAACTCGCCAAGATTTCTTAAAGCAAACTGCAAAATTATTCTGGTTAGGTAAAGTTCGTCCTCAAATCGAGCATTCATTGCTAACAGAAAAACGTCTTGCTGCTGAAGCAGAAGCAATGCAGGTATTTGCTGAAAACCTTCGTCATTTATTGTTATCTGCCCCAGCAGGTAGCCGTACAACTTTGGGTGTTGACCCTGGTATCCGTACAGGTGTGAAACTGGCTGTCGTAAGCGATGCAGGTGATGTACTTGCTCATAGCACGATTTACCCATTTGCGCCTAAAGAAGACAAAGAAGGTTCAATTGCTGAATTAGCTCGTTTGTGTCGTGAATATAACGTAGAGCTTATTGCGATTGGTAACGGTACTGCGAGCCGTGAAACAGAAGCTGTAGTTGCTGAAATGATGGCTGCAAATACAGACCTTAAATTAACACGTGTGACTGTAAGTGAAGCAGGTGCATCTGTTTACTCTGCAAGTGAACTTGCTTCGGCAGAACTTCCAGAGCTTGATGTTTCAATTCGTGGAGCAGTTTCTATTGCTCGCCGTTTACAAGACCCACTTGCTGAGCTTGTGAAGATCGACCCGAAATCGATTGGTGTAGGTCAATATCAACACGATGTAAATCAAACTGGTTTGGCAAAAACACTTGATGCGGTAGTTGAAGACTGTGTGAATGCTGTTGGTGTTGATGTAAATACTGCTTCACCAGCAATCTTGGCTTACATTGCAGGTTTAAACAAAGCAATTGCTCAGCAAATCGTTGAATACCGTAAAGAACATGGTCGTTTTGATAACCGTCAAGCGTTGAAAAGCGTACCTCGTTTAGGCGAGCGTACTTTTGAACAAGCAGCTGGCTTCTTACGTATTCAAAATGGCTCTGAACCTTTAGATGCTTCTGCTGTTCACCCTGAAAGTTATGGTCTTGTTGAGAAAATTGTTGCGGCGAAAGCGACGACAGTTAAAGACATTATTGGTAATACCGAAATCATTCGCCAAGTAAAAGCTGATGAATTTGTTGATGACAAATTTGGTTTGCCAACAGTTCAAGACGTATTAGCTGAACTTGAAAAACCAGGCCGTGACCCGCGTCCAGAGTTCCGTACTGCTAAATTCCGCGAAGATATCACTGAAGTGGGTCAATTGACTGAAGGCATGCAGCTTGAGGGTGTAATTACCAATGTCACAAACTTTGGTGCCTTTGTTGATATTGGTGTACATCAAGACGGTTTAGTTCATATCTCTGAATTAGCAAATGAGTTTGTTTCTGATCCGCATAAAGTAGTTAAACCAGGTCAGATTGTACAAGTACGTGTGATGCAAGTTGATGCTGAGCGTAACCGTGTGAACTTGAGTATGCGTGCAGAAGGTGCAGCTCCTGTTAAGGCACAGCGTCCACCGCGTCGTGAGCAAAATAATGAACAGCGTTCTGAGCGTAAACCGCAAGGTAAGCGCCCTCAACAGCCGCGTAAAGATCAGGTTGAACGTCCACAACGTAGCAAACAAGAAAAACCACAAGAGCAAAAAATTGGTGGTTTTGGTGCATTGTTACTACAAGCAGGAATTAAAGGTTCTAAATAAGAGCCTTTAGAATACCTAAAGAAACCTCCCAAACGGGAGGTTTTTTATTGTTTAGTAGTTTGCTTTAGAGAGCGTGGAATTCGTTTTTTCAGAAATCGCAGTGGTAAAGATGAGGTGAACCTTAAGATCAACAAAAACGTTGTGAAATCTACAATCAACTATACAACGTTATAGCATAACTCAACTTTAACCCTTTTCAGTTGTCAGACAATATCGACAAAGCCTTGAAGTAAGTTCCTCACTTTCAGGCAGTTACATTAAAAATTGATTGTTTTTTTATATTATAAATGGTTGTTTTTATGCCGGCTTTAGAACTGAAAAATAGATTTCATTTAAACGATCTCCTCTCGGGAGTGGTCGTATTTCTCGTGGCGTTACCCTTATGTTTGGGTATTGCCTTAGCCTCAGGCGCTCCAATCATTTCGGGTATTATTGCCGGGATTGTTGGTGGAATTATTGTTGGCCTACTGAGTGGTTCTCACATCAGTGTCTCTGGCCCAGCAGCAGGGCTGACTGCGGTCATCCTTGTACAGTTAGATCAATTAGGCGGCAACTATGCCGCCTTTTTATTGTGTATTGTATTTGCAGGAATTTTACAAATTCTATTTGGAATATTTAAGTTAGGTTTCTTTGCTAACTTTATTCCAAACAACGTCATTTTAGGATTATTGGCTGCTATTGGTGCTATTCTGATTGTGACTCAGTTGCCATATTTATTTGGGCTGACTGACTTTTCATGGAAAAACGTTTGGACTGCTACACCTGATACTTTTCTTCAGCACTTTGACGCTGGCGCAGCGCTTATTGGCCTACTGAGTTTATTTTTAATTTTAGCTTGGGATAATAGTCCACTTAAAAAGTTGGCCATACCTTCGGCTTTAATTGCTGTGGTTATTGCAGCAGTTTTAAATTTTGTGTTAATGAATATCGGCTCGCCTTGGGCAGTACAAACCAATAATTTGATTCAACTACCAAACATATTGCAAGCGCCGCAAGAGGTATTGGTTTTTCCAGACTTTAGCTATCTGGCTGAACCATTAATTTATACTGGAGCAATTACACTCGCGATTGTGGCGTCTTTAGAGACATTACTAAACTTAGAAGCCGCAGATAAACTTGATCCTCAAAAGCGTTCATCTCCACCTAATCGTGAACTGTGGGCACAAGGCGCGGGGAATATTGTTTCAGGTTTAATTGGCGGCATGCCAGTCACTTCAGTCATTGTCCGCAGTTCTGTAAATGCAAATACAGGCGCACGTAGTAAATATTCCACGATTATTCACGGCGTATTATTGCTACTAGCAGTTTTATTATTTGTTCAACTTATGAATATGATTCCATTGTCTGCACTTGCAGCGATATTAATCGTGACTGGTTTTAAACTGACTCATCCAAAGCTATTTAAACAGCTTTATCAAAAAGGCTGGAAACAGTTTTTACCTTTCATTATCACCCTTGTTGCAATCTTACTGACAGACTTGTTAACCGGAATTTTGGTGGGTCTATTTACCAGTAGTGCGTTTATTTTATATGGCAACTTCAATAAAGGCGTTCGTGTTTATAAAGAAAAGCACTTACATGGAATCGTGACCCGTATTGAGCTTCCATCACAAGTGACTTTTCTTAATCGTTCAGCGCTCATTTCTGCATTGGAACATGTTCATAAAGATCAGCAGTTGATTATTGATGCGACTCAATGCGATTCGATTGATCCAGATATTTATCAGGTCATTCAAGATTATCAAAATGAAACGGCAGTTAAGCGTCAGGTTGATTTGAAGCTTATAGGGTTTAAACAGCACTATGAAGAAGTAGATGATGCAGTTCTTGATATCTACATAAGTACTAGAGATTTACAGCGTAAATTAAGTCCGCAGCAGGTGGTTACTTTACTTAAAGAAGGTAATGAACGTTTCGTAAAAAATGAACGTTTACAACGTGATATTTATCGTCAAATCCGTGTCACCGCAGATGAAGGTCAACACCCGATTGCGGCTGTTTTGGGATGTATGGATTCACGTGCGCCTACCGAAATGATCTTTGATGTGGGTATTGGTGATCTGTTTAGTTTAAGGATTGCCGGTAATATCGCAGGTCAAAAAGTATTAGGCTCGCTTGAGTTTGCCTGTCAGGCCAAAGGTTCTAAAGTCATTTTAGTTTTAGGTCATACCGACTGCGGAGCAGTGACCAGTGCATGTCAGCTAAGGTTACAGGAAAAACAAATTTCTGATGTCAAAGAAATGCCGCATATTCAATATGTGCTTGGACCGCTCATGCGCTCGGTAGAAAGTGTATATGACATTATGCAACCACGTGAGGTAAACAAAGCTTTTATTAATCAGGTGACAGCAATGAACGTTCACTACAACATCCAATATATTATTAATAACAGTACAGTACTTAAAGACTTGCTAGACCGCGGTGAGATTGCAATTGTTGGTGCGATTTACGATGTTAAAACAGGGCATGTTGAATTTTTAGATGCGTAAACAAGCCTAAATAAAAAAGCGCTTCTTAAGAAGCGCTTTTTTATTTTTAACTCAACTTAATATGTCGAATTACCAATGTTCACCTGGGAAAATTCGTGCATAAGCTTTTTGTGCCCAGTTCAATTTCTCAGCTTTTTGGCCTTTTGCTGCATCAGAACTTGGGAACAGGCGGAAACCAATCGACATAAACATGTTGTTGATGCCTGGTGCTACAGAATACGTCATAGACGCCAAACGACCTAAGTTCGTCGCAATACGTTTTGGACGTTTCACAATTGCATAAGCAATTAAGTCAGCTGCTTGTTCAGGTGAAAGGGTTGGCACGTATTTATAAATTTTGGTTGGTGCGATCATTGGGGTACGCACTAAAGGCATATAAATTGATGTGATCGCAATTTTATGCGCATGAACTTCGGCAGAAAGACAACGACTAAATGCATCAAGTGCAGCTTTAGAAGCGACATAGGCAGAGAAGCGTGTTGCATTTGCTAATACGCCGATTGAACTAATATTAATAATTTGACCGTCTTTACGTTGAATCATGTGAGGCAAAATATTAAGCACCATTCGTACAGCGCCAAAGTAGTTTAATTGCATGGTACGTTCAAAGTCATGGAAACGATCATAAGACTCATGAACAGCACGACGAATAGAGCGACCTGCGTTATTGATTAAAATATCAATATGATCAACAGAAGCTAAAATATCTTTAGAAACCTGATCAATCATGTCCATGTCGTTAAGATCACATGGGAAAATTGATGCCTGACCGCCACGGCTTTCAATATCTGCTTTCACTTCTTCTAATGTTTCTTGAGTACGGGCAACCAGTAAAACATGCGCACCAGCGTCAGCAAGTTTGTTCGAAACCGTTAAACCGATTCCACTTGAGGCACCTGTCACTAAAATGACTTTACCTTGTACCTTTTCTTGGAACAGAGCTTCTAATTTTTTATTCACAGCATTTTACCTAAGTAGGGGCAGGGGCTATTTATTCCGGTATGTAATTTTTATTTTTTACAACCGTTGGTTTGATCCTAGACAGTATCGTGGACAACAAATCCCTCTAAATTCTTAAAATATTTCTTCTCAAAGGCTTCAGGGCTTAACCAGCCATTTGCAGAATGTCTTCTGACCCGATTGTAATAAATCTCAAT
>NZ_JANBNX010000032.1:0-35830 GCF_035615275.1 Acinetobacter sp. IK23 | reverse complement strand
ATTGAGATTTATTACAATCGGGTCAGAAGACATTCTGCAAATGGCTGGTTAAGCCCTGAAGCCTTTGAGAAGAAATATTTTAAGAATTTAGAGGGATTTGTTGTCCACGATACTGTCTAGGATCATATTATCTAAACTTGATCTTATTCTTCTGATATTTAGTCCTAAATTTAAATTTTTATATCGTCCATAAACCTCTCCAAGAATTGACCAACTTAAATCTAATTCTTTTTGAATATCTGAAAATAATCTTTCTAAACTCTCATAGGTTATCGCATCTGTTGGTTCCGCATCAACAAAAATTGCTTCTGGATCATCATGGTTTTGATGAATTTGATCAATTGCATGATGTTTATTCCACTCCCCTCGAGATATGGGACTCATTAGCTTTTTAATATTTAATAAATCAGTAGGTGCTCTCTCACTATGTATCTGAATATAATCAGCAATTCTTAGGATAGACATTACAAAAGGTACATGAACCCCTTGATCCGATTGCTTACTATTTTTACCAAGTTTATCAACAGCACCTCTTAAAGATAAATTATGGCTCTTCGCAATAAATCCAACTAAATCAATGAATCTCTCATTAATAGAAGTAGCTAGCTTTATCTTCTCACTGCTCTTTTTTCCATTTGGAATACCGTTAAATGCTATTTCATGAGCTAATCGAGCATGATGCCGACGTAGAAATTCTCCTATAAGCAGTCTATGATTTAAAGTTAAATCTCCCTTATCATTTGGTATATCACGAATAACTATTTTTTTACCAAATAAGGAAACTAACCGATTATCATCAAAACGTCTGGCCTCCTCTAGGAAGTTACTCCATAATATTGACCATGATTCTTGCTGCTCAATATAACGAGAGGAAATAGAAGGATAATCACTATTAATAAGCTCATAAAAACCATCCTCAGATAAGTGTAAAGCACAATCATGTAAAAGAACTGATAGAACAATTGCTGCGATATCTTCAGGCGATATAGCATCCCAACTTCCTTCAGAAATTAAGCCTTGAGCAGAATCAAGTACCTCCTGCAAATGATTAGTTCCATGATCAGTATACTCAGGGAAAAAAACCAACTTATTGTCATTTATCCAAGCTTGAAAATTCGAGATACTAGTTTCGACTGCAGACTTTAACTTATTATTTTGTGCTATGATTTCTAAGAACCGTGCAGGAATAGCTAAATTTACCACGATACCCTCAATATTTTATAAATTTATTGTATTTTAATCTAATAAGAAAATATTCTCTTTAATATTCGTCTAATAAAAATAATAATTTTAAATCTACTATTAACTGTATTTTTGGCCAAAAATACTTAGATATAAAGCACTCTATAACTTGAACAAAAGTGTTCAGATTATAGAGTGCGATTTAACTTATAAATTTTAGTCGTTCTCTAACATTTCTTTTAAAGAATTCACGACTTGCGGAAATGCCGTATAACCTTCCCGACCTAAAAAATGTCCGCCATTAGGAACAGTAATGTACGGCGCATCAATATCCTTAGCCAATTGAACTGTCAGTTTTGGTGGAACCAAATCATCATTATCAGATAAATACACCAGCTTTTTCTTTATGTCTTTAAAGTAATTGGTGTCGACTTTGCTTTTTACTATATAAGCATCGAGTGGAGAAATGTCTGAAAGTGGCCCAGAGAACCCAGATACTAAAATCATTCCTCCAATATGTTGATAATCATGTCTTTGCAAAAAGTGCAGCAAAGTAATCACACCCAAACTATGTGCCACAAAATAGGTATTTTCATTAACGTTAGGAATCTGTTCATCTAGTACCTTCTGCCAAGCATCTACATCGGGATGCTCAGAATCTGGAAATGGTATTAGGGTCACAGATGTATGTTCATCTTCTATTTGATGTTTTAGGTCCAAGAACCAGTGATCATGTATAGAAGCAGAATAACCGTGAAGTACAAATATTTGACGCATGTTCTTCTCCTGAAGTTCCAGTGTTTTGGTATTTGCAACAAATGACATCAATCCGAATAACACCAATAAAATGAGTTTTCTGATCATTAAACAAGTACCATTTTGAAAGATAAAAGCATGCTAAACTATGACATCACTGTTAAGGTCAAGCCTATTTTATGAACCTAGCTAAAGTCGCCGAACTTACAAAAGTTAGTCCGCGTATGCTGCGTTATTATGAAAGTTTAGGGCTAATACAACCGCATCGCGCAAGCAATAACTATCGCAGTTATACGCAAAAAGACATTGAAAATATTAAGAAAATTAAAATATTAAATGATGCTGGTATGCCGCTAAAAGATATCCAAGTGTTATTACCGTGTTTTGATTTAGATGAAAGGGTATTTACGCTCTGCCCTATTGTTCAAGAAAAGCTACAAACAGAACTGATGCATGTATCTGAGCAGTTAAGCAAACTACAAACTTCTCAAAGTTTATTACAATCTTTCTTGGTAAAAGGCAAAGCTGAGAGCACCAATACATAGTAGTTGATGCTCATGCTGTCATTATTCTTCTAGCTCATTTTCTAAAGCAGCCACGTTCTTTTTCTTAATACTTTCAATTTTTGCATTAAGTTTTAGAACATGCTGGTAAAGCTCGTTAAATTTTTTAACTTGGGCATTTTCATGAAAAAGAATCATATGATCTTTCTTTTGCCACGAATAATTTTTTAGAAGTTTAAACATTTCCTCTGCGTCATCTAAAATTTGTAGCTCAATCACAAAAATTGCATGATCCTGATCAGCCTTTTGCTGAGTTCCCAATTTCATTTCAAGAAGTTGTCTCGTATCTGCATCAACAGATAATTCCTGAATTTTAGCGAGAAAAGTCTTATGAATTGATTCATATTCAGATTGATATTTATCTGAAGCTTTTCGAACATCTGCCAACATCTTTTCTGTTTCAGCATATTTTTGTTTTTTATCAATATCCAAACGGTCAACATTTAAAAAAGTGTCCCATTTCGCAGCTTTTAGTTCTCTTAAATATTCATTACGCGCATTTACGTTTTGAACCCAATAATTTAAAAGAAACTCAGAGACTTGCTTATAGTGTCCTGCAAGCCGTTTATCATGAATATCGAGTTGTACAGGTTTAGACCAATCTTGAGCCTGTTCATAAAGTTCACTCATTTTTTCACTCATCACCACATCGAACATTTCGCTACTGTCTTTAGCTTGTTGCTGTTGAATATGTTGATAGGAAAAAAAGACAATAGCTGCAATGACGACCAGACCTGCAATCGCAATCAAAATTCGGCGCATACGCACCTCCTATTTCCATTCTTATAGTTTTGCTCTTTATAGTTATAAAATAGAGCTCTTCGTTCTTTATATGTCATTTATTTCACAATACGCAACACTCTATTCGCTATTCAATGCTTTAAATCCTGATACATCACCCCTATTATGATGGGTAATTAAAATTTATGAGATTCTCCCATGCGTGTTGATGTCTGGTCTGATGTAGTTTGTCCTTTCTGTTACATCGGCAAAAAACGCCTTGAACATGTCGCGGCTGAAGCAGGTATTGAACTTGATATTCATTGGCATAGTTTCGAACTAGATCCAAATGCGCCAGCAACACATGACACTTCAAATACTGAGCGTTTAGCGAAAAAATATGGTCGTACCTATGAAGAGGTGGAAGAAATGGAGCGCAACATTGCGGCCATGGCTGCCTCTGAAGGAATCGACTTCCAATGGCAAAAAGCCAACTCAGGCAATAGCTTTAACGCTCACCGCATTATTCACCTAGCCCAAAGTAAAGGTTTAGGTAACCAAGCAAAAGAAGCCTTTTTCCATGCTTATATGACTGAAGGTTTAGCGATTGGTGAACGTGAAGTGGTAGAAGAAATTGCTTCTCGTATTGGCCTTGATAATGCCGAAGTTGAATTCGTATTAGATACGAATGAATTGGCTGATTTCGTTCGTCATGACGAAAAAATTGCACACGAGCAGCTCAATGTAACTGGCGTACCATTCTTTGTATTTGATCAAAGAGTTGCGCTTGCAGGTGCACAGCCTCGTGAAGTATTTTTACAAGTGTTAGAACAAGCACAGCTCAAGTCAAATACTCAAGAAATCGAGCAAGATGATGCGGCTGTTTGTAATGATGAAACATGTGATATTCCACAAAATAAACAGTCTTAACTGTAAAGTGTGAACAAATCGTATGTTTTATCACCGTTTTAGCAATAGAGCGTTCTAAAAAAAGAACTATTCAATTGTTTAAAATGCGTTTATGATTGCCACTTAGAATATTCGCGCTGTAATGTTCTGTTTTTTATGTGTTTAATGATCGGAATTTGAAGTTTCCCTGATCTAAAATCCCCCTAGTTTGGGGGATTTTTTTTGCTTAAAAATTCTAGCTACTAGCTTAAACTTTTTCATTTAATTCAAATATGTAAAAAAAGTTAAATTTACTTAACTTTTGTGTCGTCCTCTTGATTTTATTAGAAAAATCAACAAAAGTGACAATAACAACAAAACATAAAGATAGATATGAAAACATTTCACGTTATTACGTATCGGCAGCTTTTTGCACTTGTAACATTAGGATTTGGTTCATTATGCATGGCTCATGCAGAAATAAATTCTTCGTCAACTCAGCAAGTAGAGAGTTTGCCATCTGGAGCTCAAACTCAAGAAAATAAAGATGAAAATCTTTTAGACCAAATCCCAAGGTGGATTGATGCAACTCCAACGATTTTTCCTGAGCAGTCCAATCACCCTATTGTTCCACCCATGGAACAAACTGAAGACCAGACTTGGTTTGATCGCAAGCAAAAGAAAATCCGCAATTGGGCCGATCATACATCTGAAAAAATTGACAACTGGTTTGGTGAAGTCGACCCTCAAAAACCAGCAACAGCAACGATTCGTGTGATGGTTGATAACTATTGGAATGAGTACGATAACTTTGAAATCAAGCCCAGAATTCGCGGTAAGATCAAGCTTCCTACACTAGAGAAACGTTTGAGCATAGTATTTGGTGATGACTCATTAGATAATGAATTTAATAACAGTCCGGCCAATATCAACCAGAATCCAAATCAAGATTCAAACAAGAAAATTGATGCTAAACGCACACGAGATGACAATAGTTCAATCGCGTTACGATGGTCAAATTTATCTAAAAAATTGCCGTTTGAAACAGATGCCGACTTGGGTATACGTTCTGGAGACGACGTGTATGTCCGTTTAAAAGCATCAAGAGATTGGCAATTACGTAATGATTTTAAATTTTATGCAGAAGAAATTTATCGATATGGTATTCATAGCGAAAATTATTTACGTACTAACCTAGAACTCACCCATGCTCGTCCAAATCAGCCAATATTATCAAATCAGTTCAGCTTAACGTATGCCGATGATCAGGACGATGATTTAACATGGGAGAACCGACTTTTCCGTGAACATAGTTTCTTTGCAAACAACCGTTTTAACTACGGTATTTATACCGGCGGTTATTACAACAGTAACGATTTACGTTTAAATAGTTGGGGACCATTTGTCTCATGGCGCCAACCTCTTTTACGTGAATGGTTCTTTGTACAAGGCGACGTCAATTACTTTAATGACCACCGTGAAGATCGTAATCATTTCGTGAGTACTTTCTTACGTTTAGAAGCGCTGTTCTAATTGCTACGGACCACCTTGGAGATTGTCTCCAAGGTGGTGAAAAATAAAATACTTTTAAATAAAAATTTAAGTTTTTTCCCTTACAATACTGAGCTAACTTTTGATTCCTGATTTTCAGAAAAATGAATCAATTCTCTTCTTTTTCATTTGAATATAAATCTAAAGCCTTACTTTGTATTTATAGTTTAGGTATGCTGGTTTTAATTCCTCATACGCAACTTTTCTCTAATTCTTTCAAGCATCCACGCTCTACAAGACGATTTCTACATTCTTCTACGCTATTTATCAAAACTCCAAGATTCTCAGCATTTTCTGCCCACTCACCCTGTGAAGTAGAAACAAATAATGATTCAGATGCCGCACTGATTCAGGACTTAATGGCCGTATTTGGAAATGATACGTTATGGAATCGTGCAAGCCAACATAAGCATCCTTATAAAACCTTGGGTAAGAAAAAGAAGAAAGCTTCAACCCCTCGTATTTCAGTCAATAATCCACTTACTGCAAGCTGGGATACGATTTCAACATGGATACCTTTTGAAAATAATCTTGATTTAGGCTCAAACTCAGACAGTGATGTTTACGTCCAATTTCTTGCCAAGAAAAAATGGAATTTAAGACATAATATGAGCTTAGATACAGAGCAACTGTTCCGCTACGGCTCAACCAGCAGGAACTACACTGAAACAACACTGAACTTGACGCAAAAAATGCAGGACAATACCCTTTTTGCTAGTAAATTTAATATTAATAAAAGTGAAAATGAAGACTATAGTTGGGGTAATTGGACTTTTCAGCAATACGAGTTTGTAAAAGATAATCGTCTCACTTATGGTGTTTATAGTGGTGGCGTATATGCTAAAAATGACATTCGAGTAAATAGCTGGGGGCCTTATATTTCATGGCGCCAACCTATATGGCGAGATTGGATTTTTATGCAAAATGATCTTAACTTTTTTAACCATATTGATGATGATCCTAAGCATCAATTGAGTGTGCAAATGAATCTAGAAGCTAGTTTTTAGCCAAAAATCATTAAGTTGTGGATAACTCTTTCTTTATCCACAAAAAAGCCCCTGACAGTTCAGAGGCTTTTTTTATATCGAAAAATTATTTCAACAACAAGCTATTAATACGCTTCACATAAGCAGCTGGGTCTTCTGGTAAACCACCTTCAGCAATCACAGCCTGATCAAAAATCACGTTCGCCAAATCATCAAATTGTTCCGAGCCTTCAAGTTTTTTCACCAAAGGATGCTCAGGGTTAATTTCTAAAATTGGCTTGATTTCAGGAACAGCTTGACCTGCTTGTTTCAACATACGAATAAGTTGAGGAGACAATTCACCTTCACTTGTTACTAAACACGCTGGAGAGTCGACCAATCGGGTTGTTACACGTACTTCTTTAGTTTTGGCTTTCAATGAGTCACTTAGCTTTTCAACCACAGGCTTAAATTGTTCAGCCGCTTGATCAAGTGCCTTTTTCTCTTCTGCATCTTGCAAGTCACCTAAATCAACTGCACCTTTAGAGACATTCTTCAATGGTGTACCGTCAAACTCTTGAACAAAGTTCATTGCCCATTCGTCAACACGCTCTGCCATTAACAATACTTCAATGCCTTTTTTCTTAAACAACTCAAGCTGTGGTGAGTTTTTAGCAGCAGCTAAGCTGTCAGCAGTCACATAATAAATAGCTTTTTGACCTTCTTTCATGCGAGCTTTATAGTCTGCAAAAGAAGTTACGACTTCATCATTTGTTGAAGTTGCATAACGTAATAATTTTAAAATACGTTCGCGATTACCAAAGTCTTCACCCAAACCTTCTTTAAGTACTGAGCCAAACTCAGTGTAGAACGTCTTGAATTTTTCTTGGTCTTTTTCATCTTCCGATTTAGCCAAGCCATCAAGTACTGTTAATACGCGGCGTGCATTACCTTCACGAATCGTTTTGACATCACGGCTTTCTTGCAACAACTCACGGCTGACATTCAGCGGTAAATCTGCACTATCCACCACACCTTGTACAAAGCGTAAATAGTTTGGAATTAAGTTATCTGCATCATCCATAATGAAGACACGTTTTACATATAGCTTAATTCCCGCTTTTGCTTCACGTGTAAAAATGTCATGAGGAGCTTTGCTTGGAATATAAAGTAATTGGGTATATTCAGTGCTACCCTCAACTCGGTTATGTGCCCAAGCGAGTGGTGCATCAAAGTCATGCGTTAAGTTTTTATAAAACTCAACATATTGCTCATCTGTCACCTCACTTTTGTTACGGGTCCATAAAGCACTTGCAGAGTTAATCGCTTCCCACTCGTCAGTTTTGACCATTTGGCCACCTTTAGGCTCTTCACCCTCAGCGACTTCCTCTTCTTGCCAAACTTCTTTTTGCATTTCAATTGGCAAACTAATGTGGTCAGAGTATTTGTTAACAATCTGCTTAACTTTATAAGATTCTAAATAATCAAGCGCGTCATCACGCAAATGAAGAATAATGTCAGTACCACGTGAAGCTTTATCAATTTGCTGAACTTCAAACTCGCCAGTACCACCACTAATCCAACGCACACCTTCAGATGCATCTGAGCCTGCACGACGTGATTCAACCGTAATTTTATCGGCAACAATAAAACCTGAGTAGAAACCAACACCAAACTGACCAATCAACTGAGCATCTGCTTTCTGGTCACCCGTCAATTTTGACATGAAATCTTTAGTCCCAGATTTTGCAATGGTACCCAAGTTATCAATTGCTTCTTGTTGGCTTAAACCAATACCGTTATCAGAGATCGTTAAGGTTTTATCTTCTTTATTTAAGCTGATTCGTACATGTAAATCTGGATCATTTTCATAATATTCAGGATGATTGATTCCTTCAAAACGTAACTTATCACATGCATCAGATGCATTAGAGATCAGCTCACGCAAGAAAATTTCAGGGTTAGAATAGAGAGAATGCGTCACTAAATGTAAAAGCTGTGCTACTTCTGCTTGGAAACTATAATTTTGTGATGCTTGTTCACTCATAAATCACTCCTTAAATTTTGAAGTCTGTTTGTTCTCGAATGCTTTATGAATGGAGTATTTCTAGAATTTTTCAATCCTGAATATTAAAAAATTTTACTTTAATTAAAATGGGCCATGGCTTAACACTCTATCTTGCAGGATAGAATCCAACTGTTGTTGTCTCTGCTGATAAGCTTTGGAAATACAACTAACGTTGGCAGCGCAGGCATTTCTTTTTTTCAACCATTGTTGTTGAGTATCTTTTTGATTATCTCTGCCTCCCATCGGTAACGCATGTAAAACAATTTGATAGGTCGTTACCATTTTCACATCTGCATCATTTAAAGAACGGTTTTTACAAATACTCAGTTCTGTCTTAGTTTTTGCAGCATTACACGAAAAACTAGCAGCCTGTACATTATCGGCAAAAGCCATACCACTAAAAAGTGCTAGAGCTATGGCAAATTTTCTATTCATGAGGTTATTCCTTTAAAGATATATAAAAAATAGTTTAAAAATAAAAGGTGAAAGAATATGTAGAAAACTGTCTGCTTTATGCTTTTTTTTAGTGATATTAAAAATAAAAAACCTCACATAAAATCTATGTGAGGTGCCTGAGTCTAGGTTTGTTATTATATTCTTTCTATTTATTATTATGCTTAAAATCTATAGCTATAACCTAAAGTGTAAACAAACGGATTAATATCTAAATCAAACTTAGCACCATTTGTTAAAGTAACTTCTGGACTAATATCGGCATAACGAACATCTACAAATACTCCCCAGTTTTTCGCATCAGCAGGCTGAAAGTTAAAACCAACTTGCCCTGCTACACCAAAATCTTCTTTTACTTTGTCAGCAACGCCTTGCTCATCCCAAGGAATAAATGCTGTCGCCCCGATACCAATATACGGTGTGAAACGAGTTGAGTTTTTAAAATGATATTTTGCAGTAATTGTTGGTGGTAATTGTTTAATACGCGCAACATTCTTACCATCTAATAAAACATCATGATTGACTGGCGCTGCTAATAATAATTCAGCCGAAAAAGGAGATTCGCCAAAAAAGTATTCAACTGATGGTGTAAATGCATATTCATGATCAGCTTTTACTACACCTAAAGCAGTTGTTGTATCGTCAGATGGAGCAATAACACTACCACCAAATTTTACTTGCCAATTACCAGCAAAAGTAAATGAAGACACCCCCATTAATGCAATAACCAACGCTTTTTTGAACACTTTAATATCTCCAACCTTATTTATATTTATAATAAACATTTATTTTAAATTGATGCAACACCTATTATAAAATTATTTTTATATTTATTTTTAAATAACTGTTTTAAATAAAATTATATATTAACCAACTATTTTAATTGGTTTTTATTCCAACCTTATTAATCAGAATTATTTTATATAACCAACCTTTTTAATATACTTTTAAATCCGAGCATTTTAATATAATTTATTTTAAATACATTTTTTATTTATTCCATAAAAAAAGCCTTCTTAATGATCACTTTTAGATAATTATTAAGAAGGCTTTAAATTTAATATATTATGAAAAATTATAAAATCATAGCTGCAATCCAGCCAAAAATGAGTAGAGGGATATTAAAATGAATAAATGTTGGAATAACAGTATCCCAAATATGGTCATGTTGCCCATCAACACCTAAACCAGCTGTAGGCCCTAGCGTTGAATCAGAAGCTGGAGAGCCTGCATCACCTAAAGCCGCAGCTGTACCTATCAGTGCAATCGTTGCTAATGGTGAAAAACCAAACTGTACGCATAAAGGAACGTAAATCACTGCCAAGACAGGGACACTAGAGAAAGATGAACCAATACCAATCGTGACAAACAAACCAATACAAAGCATTAAGAAAGCAGCAAGGGCACGATTATCACCAATAATTTCAACCACACCTTTTACCAGTTGATTAATATCACCCGTATGCGTCATGACTGATGCAAAACCCGCAGCAGAGATCATAATAAAGCCGACTAGTGCCATCATTCGCATACCTTGTACGAACACATCATCTGCATCTTGCCATTTAAAAATGCCTGCTGTAGACAAAATTGCGAAGCCGACTAGGCCACCTAAAATCATTGAGCCAGAATAAAGCTGTGCAACTAAAGTGAGACCTATCGCCAGTAAAGCCATGAAAATTGTTTTTTTCGCAATGACAGGAGCTTGTTCTGCTTCATGTTTAAGTTCTTCTGCATCTGCTTTTAGATCTGCTGTTTCATCTTGTACTGTTGCACGTAGAGGTTTATCTAAATCAATCGTGGTTACAAGAGTAATAGCTCGATCAGCATAAATTCTTGGTTTACGGTAACTAATAAACACCGCAACTAAAGTGCCTAACACCATACCTAAAACTGGAATTGCCATGCCAATTGGCATCATACCTCGTTCTACATGTAAACCATAAGTAGCACCGATTTTGTTGATATTTCCCATCAAAATTTGTTCAAGGAAAATCGCACCAAAACCAACAGGTAGAAAAATATAGGTACCCACCAAGCCCAAAGTCAGAATACAAGCTGCTGCGCGGCGGTCTAGTTTCAAGTGATTCATGACTCGTAATAATGGCGGTACGAGTACAGGAATAAATGCGATATGAACCGGTATCAGGTTTTGAGAGAAAATTGCAGAAATAAGTAGAATACCTAAGAGTAAATATTTTACCTTGGTTTCACGGCTTTTCCCCGCTTCCATTCCTAATAAACCAATCAGCTTATGGGCAAGTAGGTCAGGTAAACCCGATTTAGAAAGAGCAAGTGCAAATGCACCTAATACGGCATAAGCGAGCGCAACTTCAGCACCATCACCAAGGCCTGCATTAAAAGCATCAACCGTTTGAGAAAGACTTAAACCCGAGACGAGACCACCAACAATGGCAGAAACCACTAATGTCAATACGACAGAAACGCGTGCTAGTGAGAGTAAAAACATCACAGCAATCGCCACAACAACAGCATTCATCAACAAATTCAGAACAAAACAAAAGGCGATATTCTATCAGATTCGCATCTACGAAGCCGAAAATATCGCCAAATTAGCAGTTTTGTATATTAAACAATCACTTATTTGCTTTGTGATTGAATAAACTGACGAATATGAGCTGCTACTTTCTCAGCTTGACTTAAAATAGCCCAATGGTTTGCTTCAAGCTCAACATACTCAAAGTTTTCAACCCATTTTGGCATCGCTTCCGTAATATATTCAGGGCTCACAAAAGTATCGTATTTTAAAATAATTGCTTTAACTGGACACTGTGCATAACGCTGACGAGGTGCTGTTAAGCGAGGAATAAAATTAGCACGATATAAATTAATCCCGTATTTACCATCAGCAGAAATATTATTATTTAACGGTAAATTATCTTTTCGCTCTAAGTCTTTTAATATTTTACCCCACTTTTCTGGGCTAAAAAGAGACCATACAGTTGGCGCGACAAATGGTAAATGGAACGCACCGATATACCATGATTTTGTTAAAATTTTTAAGATCTTTGCAGGAGACGTTTTAAATTTATCTCTTAAGAACAGTGCAGCGTGATCTAAACAAGGACCAGAAATGGTTGTATAAGATAACAAGCGGCCTTTAAATTTAGGTTCAGTTGCAGACTCCCAAGATTGAATCGAACCCCAATCATGTGCAGCCATATGGAACTGTCGATTTGGCAGTACTTCATCGACGACTTCTTTTAAATCTAAAGATAAGCGCTCTAAACGATAATCGCGTATCCGTTTAGGAATAGATGACAAACCCGCTCCACGGACATCATAAGTAACGATATAAAAATCATTAATTAAATATTCAATGACCGATTCCCATACTTCCTGATTATCAGGATAACCATGTACTAAAACTAATGGGGTCTTTTTCTCATCGCCCCAAGCCTTGGCACATAGGGTTTGTTGATCAGTTGTTGTTACTGTATAAATCTTTGGCTGCATAATCATTTCCTATTTTGTTTTTCAATTGATCATGTCGTTAATCGGATAAAGCATTGCCATCAATATAAAAAAGATGATACTTATCTAGTATGACCAGTGTTGCAATAAAAAAAATTGACTATTATGGCTATTTTAAAAAAACTTCAGAACATTCCTTCTATCTCTAAATTCTTATTTAATTATTATCCTCCCTACCGTGGTGCAGGGATTCATATTGAAATCATGAATTTAGAACTTTGCCACGTTCGGGTAAAAATGCCCCTTAGCTGGAAAAACCAAAATTTAGTGGGAACACATTTTGGCGGTAGTCTTTATTCAATGGTAGACCCGTTCTATATGCTTATTCTTATGCACCATCTAGGACCAAAATATATTGTTTGGGATAAAGCAGCTGAAATTAACTTTTTATCACCTGGACGAAGTACCGTTTACGCTGACATTCGAGTCGACTTAGCAGAGATTGAGCAGATTCGAGAACTCGCCGAGAACTATGCGCCAGTTCTTAGAACATATCATCTCAATATTTTTGATGAATCTGGAGTAAGAATTGCTGAAGTACAAAAGACTCTTTACATCCGCCGCAAAAAAGCTAAAGCTTTCCACCAATAAAATAAGCGCTCAAAAGCGCTTATTTTATTTCAATAAATTCTATCTTTTCTCTTCATAGGCTGCACCAGCACCACCGCCGAGTGCACCACCAATTGCAGCGCCCGTATCACCACCAAAAATTGCTTTACCTACGACAGACCCAATACCGGCACCAATTGCGCTGCTTGTGGTCGAACTTTTATTACTACCTTTAGCATTTGCCCCCACACCGGCGCCTGCTGCTGCACCAACACCCGCACCTAGACCACCACCTACATGGTTACCTACGCCACCACCCACAGCCCCGCCTAATGCAGCAGCACCAATACGCTGATCAGATGGGCTCATATTCTGACAGCCAGTAAACATAACCGCAGATAATACTAAAGTAGACACTAAACCAATTGTTTTCTTCATGACCATACTCACTCCATTGTGCTCTACTCCAAGCATAATCTTCTTTTATGAGGGATTTTATGAGTTTGTGTTAATACACTGTTGTGGACGATTGATATTTTGTAAAAGCCTTATAGAATCGATAATTAATTCATCTTAATGCGCTTAAATTAAGCAAAAAAAGAAGCCCTTAAAAACCTAAGAGCTTCTAATTTAGATACGATCAACGTAACTTAGTACTTCCTTTTTTTTCCTCATAAGCAGCTCCGGCACTACCACCAAGTGCGCCGCCGGCGGCAGCACCCGCCTCACCACCAATGACTGCTCCACCTAAAAGCGCCCCTACACCTGCGCCAATTGCACTATTACGCGTAGTTTTACTATTCGAACCTTTTGCATTTGCAGCTACACCTGCACCTAATGCGGCTCCTAAGCCTGCACCAAGATTACCACCCAAGCTTTTACCCACTGCACCACCAGCACCACCACCAATCGCAGCAGAACCAATACGCTTACTTTCTGGACTTGCGTTTTGACAACCTACAAACAAAGTGCTCGACATTAAACCCACACCTGCAATCATCATCATTTTTTTCATTCGATTTACTCCAGTTTTCATAAGTAGGTAGCCTAATTTGCTTATGTGGAGTCTTTATCCCGCTTAAGTAATAAAATATTTGCTCTTTAATATTCTTATGTAATTACAACTTAAAATTGTTAAATAACTTTAAATAAAAAAGGCACCCTGAGGTGCCTTTTTTAATGCCAATCTAAACTTAGAATTGTTCTGAGTTTAATGCTTGGCTAAATGCTTGGTCTACTTCACTAAAGTCATTATGAAGCTCATGTTCTGCAGCTTCTGCTTCTTGACGACGACGCTCTAAGTGGTACGCAAGACCAGTACCAGCTGGAATCAAGCGACCAACAACAACGTTTTCTTTCAAGCCACGTAAATCATCTTCTTTACCTGTTACAGCAGCTTCAGTTAACACACGAGTTGTTTCCTGGAACGATGCAGCAGAGATGAACGAGTCAGTAGAAAGCGATGCTTTCGTAATACCCATCAATTGACGTTCAAACTTAGCTGGGAACTTGTTCTGAGCCAATACAGCTTGGTTCTCTTGAACAACGCGGATGTAATCCACTTGCTCGCCTTTGATAAAGCTTGTATCGCCACCATCAGTGATATCAACTTTACGCAACATTTGACGTACGATAACTTCAATGTGCTTATCGTTGATTTTTACACCTTGGAGACGGTAAACGTCTTGAACTTCGTTCACGATGTAGTTTGTTAAAGCAACTTCACCTTTCAAACGTAAGATGTCATGCGGGTTTTGTGGACCATCAGAAATAGTTTCACCACGGTTCACATGCTCACCTTCAAACACGTTGATTTGACGCCATTTTGGAATCAACTCTTCGTAAATTTCAGAGCCGTCATCTGGTGTAATCACTAAACGGTTCTTACCTTTAGTCTCTTTACCAAAGCTTACGATACCAGACACTTCTGCCAAGATTGCATGCTCTTTAGGTTTACGCGCTTCGAACAAGTCAGCAACACGCGGAAGACCACCGGTAATATCACGAGTACGCGATGTTTCTTGTGGTACACGACCGATAACGTCACCCACACCAATTGTTTCGCCATCACGGACAGTTACAATTGTATTTTGTGGTAAGAAGTAGAACTGTTCAGTGCCATCAGTCATATCTAATACGATTGCTGGACGTAAATCTTTACCAGAAGCAGGACGTGCTGTTACAGGTAAGATTTCAACAGTTGTCATACCAGTTGCATCATCAGTTTTCGATGTTGCAGTTACACCATCAGCAATTTGGCTGAAACGCGCTTTACCAGCAACTTCTGTTACTAATGGATGTGTATGCGGATCCCAAGTTGCAACGATACCACCAGCCTCAACCATTTCACCATCTTTCAACAAGATGCTTGCACCGTAAGGAAGTTTATAACGTTCGCGCTCACGACCTAGCTCATCAGCAATACCAATTTCACCTGAACGTGAAACTGAAACTAAATGACCTTTCGCATGTTGTACAGTTTTCACGTTGTGGAAACGTACAGTACCTTTGTTACGTACTTGAACACTGTTTGCAGCAGAAGTTCGGCTCGCAGCACCACCAACGTGGAACGTACGCATCGTTAACTGTGTACCTGGCTCACCAATTGATTGCGCAGCCATTACACCTACTGATTCACCTGGGTTCACCAAGTGACCACGTGCAAGGTCACGACCATAACAACGAGCACATACACCGAATGTAGATTCACATGCGATTACTGAACGTACTTTAACTTCATCGACACCAGCTTCTTCAAGCTGAGCTGCGATTTTCTCGTCAATTAACGTACCACGAGGTAATACAACTTCATCATCAGATGCACGACGTACGTCTTCAGCAGTTACACGACCTAATACGCGGTCACGTAATGGCTCGATGACATCACCACCTTGAATGAATGGAGTCATCACCAAACCACCCGCTGTACCACAGTCAGGCTCGGTAATTACTAAATCTTGCGCTACGTCTACAAGACGACGAGTCAAGTAACCAGAGTTCGCAGTTTTTAATGCTGTATCGGCCAAACCTTTACGCGCACCGTGTGTCGAAATAAAGTACTGAAGTACTGTTAAACCTTCACGGAAGTTCGCTTTAATCGGTGTCTCAATAATCGAGCCATCCGGTTTTGCCATCAAACCACGCATACCAGCAAGCTGACGAATCTGCGCCGCACTACCACGGGCACCAGAGTCAGACATCATGTAAATGCTGTTGAATGATTTTTGCTTCTCATCTTCACCTTGTTTGTTTTTAACAACAGTGTAAGACAAGTTATCCATCATCGCTTTCGCAACTTGGTCGTTTGTACGCGCCCAGATATCGACAACTTTGTTATAACGTTCACCAGCAGTTACGAAACCTTGTTCGAACTGTTGTTCGATTTCACGAACTTCTGTTTCCGCTTTATCAATAATTGTGTGTTTCGTAGGTGGAATAAGCATGTCTTCCATACCTACCGATACACCTGAACGAGTCGCTTGACGGAAGCCCAAGTACATTAACTGGTCAGCAAAGATAACTGTATCTTTCAAACCAAGTTTACGGTAGCAAGAGTTGATTAACTTAGAGATGTTCTTTTTAGTCATCTCAAGGTTGATCATATCAAAGCTTAAACCTTGTGGAACAACTTCCCAAAGTAAGCAACGACCTGGTGTCGTATCAACGATAATCGTTTGGTGTTCACGCTCACCATTTTCATTGATAACAGTTTGATGCACACGTACTTTAACACGCGCATGAATCGCAACTTGACCAGTTGCAAGTGCACGGTTTACTTCGTGAGTATCAGCAAACATCATGCCTTCACCTTTGGCATTTACTGCATCACGAGTGATGTAGTAAAGACCCAAGACAACGTCCTGAGAAGGAACGATGATTGGCTCACCGTTTGCTGGTGACAAGATGTTGTTTGTTGACATCATCAATGCACGAGCTTCTAACTGTGCTTCAAGTGTCAATGGAACGTGTACCGCCATTTGGTCACCGTCGAAGTCGGCGTTAAACGCAGCACAAACGAGCGGGTGAAGACGGATTGCCTTACCTTCAATAAGAATAGGTTCAAATGCTTGAAGACCTAAACGGTGAAGTGTTGGCGCACGGTTCAACATCACTGGATGTTGACGAATTACAGATGCAAGAACGTCCCAAACTTCTGGAGTTTCACGCTCAACCATTTTCTTCGCAGCTTTAATGGTTGTTGCCTGACCTGAAGCTTGTAGTTTCGCGAAAATAAATGGTTTGAATAATTCAAGTGCCATTTTCTTCGGAAGACCACATTGGTGAAGACGTAAAGTAGGACCTACAGTAATTACCGAACGACCAGAATAGTCAACACGCTTACCTAACAAGTTCTGACGGAAACGACCCTGCTTACCTTTGATCATGTCTGCCAAAGATTTTAATGGACGTTTGTTAGAACCAGTGATTGCACGACCACGACGACCGTTATCAAGCAATGCATCTACAGACTCTTGTAACATACGTTTTTCGTTACGTACGATAATATCAGGTGCTGCAAGGTCAAGAAGACGCTTCAAACGGTTGTTACGGTTAATCACACGACGATATAAATCGTTCAAGTCAGAAGTCGCGAAACGACCACCTTCAAGTGGAACTAATGGACGTAAATCTGGTGGAAGCACCGGAAGTACATTCATTACCATCCATTCAGGCTTGTTGTTTGAATCTTTGAATGCTTCCATCAATTTCAAGCGTTTAGACGCTTTTTTCAACTTCGTTTCAGAAGTTGTTTGAGGAATTTCTTCACGTAAACGTGAAATTTCAGCTTCAAGATCGATGTCTTTCAACAAGTCTTGAACAGCTTCCGCACCCATTTTTGCAAAAAATTCGTCACCGTGCTCTTCTAGAGCTGTGAAGTATTCTTCATCATTAAGAAGTTGATACTTTTCAAATGGCGTCATGCCAGGATCAGTAACAACGTATGATTCGAAATACAACACGCGCTCGATATCACGAAGAGTCATATCAAGTAATAAACCGATACGGCTTGGTAACGATTTTAAGAACCAGATATGCGCAACTGGTGAAGCAAGTTCGATGTGACCCATACGTTCACGACGAACTTTCGCTGTAGTTACTTCAACGCCACATTTTTCACAAATGACGCCTTTATATTTCATACGCTTGTATTTACCACACAAGCATTCGTAATCTTTTACTGGACCAAAGATTTTGGCACAGAATAAACCATCACGTTCTGGTTTGAACGTACGGTAGTTGATTGTCTCAGGTTTTTTAACTTCACCATGAGACCATGACTTAATCATTTCTGGTGACGCAAGACCAATACGGATACGGTCGAACTCAATTGGTGCATGACCATCTGAATCCGTTTTCTTACGCATGATATCGAGCAAGTCTTTCAATTTTTTTCTCCGTGTGTCGGGAAGCCTCGCTTACCCGACTGGGTCACAAATATTGTTTTTTCCTAAAAAATCGTGAGTCTTACGACTTAGTCACCATTTTTCAGTTCAATGTTGATACCTAAAGAACGGATCTCTTTGGTCAATACGTTGAACGATTCAGGCATACCCGGATCCATATAATGGTTACCATCTACAATATTCTTATAGATGCGAGTACGTCCTTCAACGTCATCCGACTTCACTGTAAGCATTTCTTGAAGGGTATATGCTGCACCGTATGCTTCAAGTGCCCATACTTCCATCTCACCGAAACGCTGACCACCGAATTGTGCTTTACCACCAAGCGGCTGTTGTGTAACAAGTGAATAAGAACCAGTTGAACGCGCATGCATCTTGTCATCAACCAAGTGGTTCAACTTAAGCATGTACATGTAACCAACAGTTACTGGACGATCGAACTGTTCACCTGTACGTCCGTCAAACAATACTGTTTGACCTGTACGTGAAATGTCAGCTAATTCAAGTAAATCTTTAATTTGACTTTCTTCAGCACCATCAAATACTGGAGTAGCCAAAGGCACACCAGCGCGCAAGTTGCCTGAAAGTGCTAGGATTTCGTCATCCGTTAAGCTATCAAGATCTTCTTGCTCGCCACCGACTTTGTTATAAATCTTGTCTAAGAATTCACGTAGCTCTAAAACTGTACGTTGTTCTTTCAACATTTTTTCGATTTTGTCACCAAGCCCTCTAGCCGCCATACCCAAGTGAGTCTCAAGAATCTGACCCACGTTCATACGAGATGGTACACCCAGTGGGTTCAATACGATATCTACTGGTACACCATTAGCATCGTGTGGCATGTCTTCAACAGGTAAGATGTTAGAAACAACACCCTTGTTACCGTGACGACCAGCCATCTTATCACCAGGCTGAATACGACGTTTAACAGCTAGGTAAACCTTAACAACTTTCAATACACCAGTTGTTAACTCGTCACCTGTTGCAAGCTTACGTTTCTTCTCAGCAAATTTTTCATCGATTTCTGCGCTCTTCTCTTTCAAGAATACTTGAATTTGAGTTAAACGCTCAGCGATTGCTTCATCTGTTGGTTGGATTTCAAGTAAATCAACAAGCTCTAAACCAGATAATAAATCTTCAGAAAGTTTATCACCGCGTTTAGTTGAACCACCGCCATTAGACTCTTGGCCTTTAAGTAAACGAATTACACGTTCACGAGCCGCTTCTTCAAAGATTTTATATTCTTCTTTCAAGTCTTTACGGTAAGAATCAAGCTGTGCTTTTTCAATCGCTAATGCACGGTCATCTTTCTCTAAGCCATCACGAGTGAAGACTTGAACATCGATAACTGTACCTTTAGTACCAGATGGAACACGTAAAGATGAATCTTTAACGTCAGCAGCTTTTTCACCAAAGATTGCGCGAAGCAATTTTTCTTCAGGAGTTAACTGAGTTTCGCCTTTAGGCGTTACTTTACCAACTAAGATGTCACCAGCAGTAACTTCAGCACCGATATAAACGATACCTGATTCATCAAGTTTAGAAAGCGCAGCTTCACCTACGTTAGGAATATCGGCAGTAATTTCTTCTGCACCTAACTTAGTATCACGTGCTACACATGACAATTCTTGAATATGAATAGAAGTTAAACGGTCTTCTTGAAGAACACGCTCAGATAACAAGATCGAGTCTTCATAGTTGTAACCATTCCATGTCATGAACGCTACACGCATGTTTTGACCAAGCGCAAGTTCACCCATGTCTGTAGATGGACCGTCTGCCAAGATGTCACCACGAGCAACTTTGTCGCCCAAATTCACGATAACATTTTGGTTAATACAAGTATTTTGGTTTGAACGTGTATATTTGATGAGGTTATAGATATCTACACCCGCCTCACCAGCAACCATTTCATCTTCGTTTACACGAATAACGATACGAGAAGCATCTACAAATTCAATTGCACCACCACGGTTTGCGATTACACACACACCAGAGTCACGTGCTACGTTCGCTTCCATACCAGTACCAACAAGTGGCTTGTCAGCACGTAAAGTAGGAACAGCCTGACGTTGCATGTTCGAACCCATCAATGCACGGTTCGCGTCATCGTGTTCAAGGAATGGAATAAGTGATGCAGCAACAGATACAACCTGCTGTGCAGAAACGTCCATATGCGTCACTTTTTCAGGTGGCATACGTACGAATTCACCTTGGTGACGAACAGAAACGAAGTCTTCTGTTAAGTTGCCATCTTTATCTACAGCAGAATCGGCCTGTGCAATAACAGTGCCTACTTCTTCAATAGCAGATAAATATTCAACCGCATCAGTTACACGGCCATCTACAACTCGGCGGTAAGGTGTTTCCAAGAAACCGAAATCATTCGCTTTTGCATATACAGAAAGCGAGTTGATCAAACCAATGTTTGGACCTTCAGGAGTTTCAATTGGACAAACACGACCATAGTGAGTTTGATGTACGTCACGTACTTCGAAGCCAGCGCGCTCACGTGTTAAACCACCAGGACCAAGCGCAGATACACGACGCTTATGTGTAATCTCAGATAATGGGTTGTTTTGGTCCATGAACTGAGATAACTGGCTTGAACCAAAGAATTCTTTGATTGCCGCAGCAACTGGCTTAGCGTTAATCAAGTCTTGTGGAGACAAGTTATCTGTTTCTGCTTGGCTTAAACGTTCTTTAACAGCACGCTCAACACGAACTAAACCAACACGGAATTGGTTCTCTGTCATTTCACCAACAGAACGTACACGACG
Source organism: Acinetobacter sp. IK23 (assembly GCF_035615275.1). Classification (NCBI taxonomy): domain Bacteria; kingdom Pseudomonadati; phylum Pseudomonadota; class Gammaproteobacteria; order Moraxellales; family Moraxellaceae; genus Acinetobacter; species Acinetobacter sp. IK23. The sequence goes on along the minus strand of NZ_JANBNX010000032.1, from coordinate 14,455 downwards.
GTTACCTAAATGGTCGATATCGTCTACTTCGCCTTTACCGTTTCGGATTTCAACCAATGTACGTAATACATCGATGATATCTTCGTGCGACAAAATACCTTCAACTTCACGAGACTTCTGATCAGTACCAACTTCGTAAGGACGACCTAGACGACGGTTGAACTTCATACGACCTACTGGAGATAAGTCATAACGCTCAGAAGAGAAGAATAAGTTGTTGAATAAGTTTTCAGCAGCTTCTTTTGTTGGCGGCTCGCCTGGACGCATTACTTTATAAATTTCAACTAAAGCTTCTTCACGTCCTGCTGTTGTGTCTGCACGCAATGTATCAGCAACAAAAGAACCACGATCGATGTCGTTTGTGAACAGAATGTTAAATTGCTTAACACCACCTTCCGCTAACTTCACCATCACTTCATGGCTTAATAACGTATTCGCAGCAATTACTTCACCATCACGTAAAGTAATATCTTCAGCAGTAATACGCTCATATAAGTATTCATCAGGAACTGAAAGCTTAGTTAAACCTGAAGCTTCCATTTGACGTACATGGCGCGCGTTAATACGTTTACCTTGCTCAACAATGACTTTACCTTCATTGTCAGTAATATCAAATTGAGCCATTTCACCACGTAAACGCTCAGGAACAAGGTCAATTTGATAACTGCCCATGTCTAGGTACACAGGTACTTTTTCGTAGAACAAATTCAAGATTTGTTCATTGTTATAACCTAGTGCACGTAACACAACAGTAGCAAGTAATTTACGACGACGGTCAATACGTACGTAAACTAGATCTTTTGCATCGAACTCGAAGTCTAACCATGAACCACGGTAAGGAATGATACGTGCTGAATACAACACTTTACCACTTGAGTGAGTCTTACCTTTATCATGGTCGAAGAACACACCTGGTGAACGGTGTAATTGAGATACGATTACACGCTCAGTACCATTGATTACAAAGGTACCATTTTCAGTCATGAGTGGCATTTCACCCATGTAGACTTCTTGTTCACGTACGTCTTTAATTGATTTAGTTTCGCGATCTTTAATAATCAAACGAATTTTTACGCGCATTGGTGCCGCATAAGTCGAACCACGTAAAATACATTCACGCACATCAAACTCAGGCTTACCAAGGCTATACTCAACAAATTCTAAAGCAGCATTGCCAGAATAACTTTCTATAGGAAAAACTGAACGAAATGCGGCCTGGAGACCGATATCTTCACGGTTTTTTGGAGATTTGCCACCTTGCAAGAACGTTCTATACGAATCGACCTGAATCGAGAGTAAGTACGGTGCTTCCATTACTTGGGGCAACTTACCAAAATTCTTACGGATCCGTTTCTTTTCGGTATATGAGTATGCCATCTGGAGTCCTCGGAAAGTAAACCAAGCCCGCCTGCAGAACGGGCTCAGAAGGAATTACACAGGCCGATATGGCCACCACTGCTTACAAATGCTGCAACTTTTAGTGGTACTAAAACACTTAACAATATTTTTTAAAAAGAAAAATATTGGTAAGCATTTGAAATTAATTGATTTATTTAGTTTTTTCTAAAAAATAAACAAAACTAACAAAAATCGAGCCGATTATTGTAACGCAAAAAGGCTGATGACCCAAGAGCCATCAGCCATTTTATGGAGCCGATTTAAAAACCGACTCCTTTTACAATTACTTAAGTGTAACTGTAGCACCAGCTTCTTCAAGTTTCTTCTTAAGTTCTTCGCCTTCTTCTTTAGAAACGCCTTCTTTAAGAACTTGAGGAGCACCTTCAACTAGGTCTTTAGCTTCTTTAAGACCAAGGCCAGTTGCTTCACGAACTGCTTTAATTACAGCTACTTTGTTAGCACCGAAAGAAGTCAACTCAACGTTGAATTCAGATTGTTCTTCAGCAGCAGCAGCAGCGCCACCAGCTGGAGCAGCAACAGCTACAGCAGCTGCAGATACGTTGAATTTCTCTTCGAAAGCAGAAATTAATTCAACAAGTTCAAGAACAGTTTTTTCAGCAACTGCATTTAAGATTTCTTCGTTAGTTAAAGCCATGAGAATAACTCCAAATGGATATTGAATGGTGTGTAAAATTGATTAAGCAGCTTCTGACTCGTTTTTCTCTTTGAGTGCTGTAATGAGGCGACCCAATTTCGAAATAGGAGCTTGAAGGACAGAGGCAAGCATAGTAAGCGCTTTCTCTTGGTTCGGAAGATTAGCAATAACGCTAACATCAGCACCTTGATAAACTTTGCCGTCAAATGCAGCAGCTTTTAATTCAAATGCTTTGTTAGTTTTAGCAAATTCTTCGAACAAGCGTGCAGCTGCACCCATGTCATCTTCAGAAGTTGAAAAACCTAGAATTGTTGGACCAACAAGGTTGTCGTTCAAGATATCAAACTGAGTACCTTGAAATGCGCGTTTAGCCAAAGTGTTACGTACAATACGTGTAGTTACACCTAACTTACGAGCTTCAACACGAAGTGTTGTTAATTGCTCTACGCTTAAACCTTGATAGTCAGCAACAACGGCTGCAAACGCTTTAGAAGCAACTTCACTTACTTCTGCAACGATCTGTTTTTTGTCTTCAATAAGAAGAGCCATTGTAAAACCTCCTAAGGTGATTTATGTACCCAATGGGCACACTCCCAGTTCGTAAGTCTTTCGACTTACACGCGGAGGAGGAACAAATCACACCACCGCGTCTACGCAGGCTGGTTTATTAAGAAAATCGCTATTCGAAAATAACGTCTTTTCGCCTGAGGTCTTTGACGCTGATAAATTCTCATTTATCAATTCAAAGTCCGCCTGATAAGTAATAGATAAAGCTTTACTCTACCGAAGCAAAAGCAGAAATAACTTTTCTGTTTTATGCTTAATCCTCATCAGGACTTTAAAATTCTTTACTTAACCAAGTTAAAACTTAGTTAGAAACGTTGTTTACATCAACAGTAAGACCAGGACCCATAGTTGAGCTCAAAGTGATCTTTTTGATGTATACACCTTTAGAAGTTGCAGGTTTTAACTTTTTCAAGTCAGCAACTAAAGTTTCAACGTTTTGACGGATAGCAGCAGCATCGAAGCCTAATTGACCGATCGCAGCATGGATAATACCCGCTTTGTCTACACGGTAACGAGCCTGACCAGATTTAGCGTTTTTAACAGCATTCGCTACGTCAGGAGTTACAGTACCAACTTTAGGGTTTGGCATTAAACCACGTGGACCAAGAATTGTACCGAGCTTACCAACAACACGCATAGCGTCTGGAGCAGCGATTACAACATCAAAGTCAAGGTTTCCACCTTGGATGCTTTCAGCTAGGTCATCAAAACCTACAACATCAGCACCAGCTTCTTTAGCAGCTTCTGCTTGCGCGCCTTGAGCAAATACAGCTACACGTACAGTTTTACCAGTACCTGCAGGTAATGTAGTTGCACCACGAACAACCTGATCAGATTTACGTGGGTCTACACCAAGATTTACAGCAACATCCAAAGATTCTTTGAATTTTGCAGCAGGTAGGCTGTTAAGAACTTCTACCGCTTCTTCCAAAGTGTAAACTTTGTTTGCTTCAACAGCAGCAGCAATGGCTTTTTGACGTTTAGTTAACTTTGCCATGTCTTATAGCTCCACTTCCAAGCCCATAGAACGTGCAGAACCAGCAATGGTACGAACACGTGCGTCTAAATCAGCACCAGTTAAATCTGGCTCTTTAGTAGTCGCAATTTCTTCTAACTGAGCACGAGTCAACTTACCAACTTTAGTTTTGTTTGGTACAGATGAACCCTTTTGGATACCAGCAGCTTTCTTAAGAAGAATAGACGCTGGAGGAGTTTTCATGATGAATGTGAACGACTTGTCGTTGTACACAGTAATCACTACAGGAATTGGAAGACCTGGTTCAACTTTTTGTGTAGCAGCATTGAATTCTTTACAGAATGCCATGATGTTTACACCACGTTGACCTAATGCAGGACCAATTGGTGGAGATGGATTTGCTTTACCAGCTGGAACTTGCAGCTTGATATAGCCGTCAATCTTCTTAGCCATTTTAAAATACCTCTGGGTACAAACGCCGCTAGGCTCCCCAATCTTTACGCAACACTACTGTTACAACAACAATGCCCGATAAAATCGGGCGCTTTTCAACCAATTGAGATTAAATCGTTTTTTCGACTTGACGAAATTCGAGTTCAACCTGAGTTGGTCGATTAAATACATTAATCGTCAACGTTAAACGTGACTTTTCGTATTGAACCTCTTCCACCACACCCTTAAAGTCAGTGAATGGGCCATCAATAACGAGTAATTCTTCACCTGGTTCAAACATCGTCTTAGGACGTGGAGCTTCACCAGTATTACGTACACGCGCAAGAATCGCATCTGCTTCACGTTGAGTGATTGGCGCAGGTTTTTCAGGTGTACCACCGATAAAACCTAATACTTTCGGACATTCTTTAACAATATGCCAAGTATCGTCATTCATTTCCATTTCAACTAACACATAGCCAGGAAAGAATTTACGCTCAGACTTACGTTTCTTACCATCCTTCATTTCCACCACTTCTTCGGTAGGAACAAGGACATCACCAAAGCTATCAGCAACAGCGCTACGCTGGATTCGTTCTGTAAGCGAACGCAACACTTGTTTTTCATAGCCAGAGTAGGCATGAATAATGTACCAACGTTTCATAGCTCTTTTACCCGATAATCAACTTAATTAACCAACCCAAACCATAGTCAAAGCACCATAAAACCAATGATGCAACAACTACAACCAATAGAACCTGCCACGATGTAGTGACTGTTTCTTGTTTTGTTGGCCAAGTTACTCGACGCAATTCGACTCGTGCATCTTTTAGCAAACGAACGAAGCCTTTACCTTGATGGGTGGCGTATAATAAACCTAAAGCCACAACGATACAAGCTAAAATTGCACCAACGCGGACCCAAACATTATTTGCAGGTGCCCAATACGCTGGCAAGTGCTGATTCACCATAGTAGCCGAAAGCAACAATGCAATTGCAATCACCCATAGAACAATATCTAGAGGCGAACCAGAACGAACAACTTCAGCAGAATTATTTCTTTGAGGAATTGGCGCGTCGCTCAATGCGTCACGCGATTTATCATTCGACATTTTTGTACTCGTCGTAGAACTCGCGACTTATTATATGAACAACTAAGCCAGCATCAAGCTTTTTATTTCAAAATATGGCAGGTCAGGAGGGACTCGAACCCCCAACATTCGGTTTTGGAGACCGACGCTCTACCAATTGAACTACTGACCTATAATGCAAGTTGAGAGCCAAAGCCCTCAACTTGATACGTAATCCGTCACTATATTATGCTTATGCAGTTACTTTCGCAACAACACCAGCACCTACAGTACGACCACCTTCACGGATCGCAAAACGTAGACCTGGGTCCATTGCGATTGGGTGGATTAATTCTACTGACATTTCAACGTTGTCACCTGGCATAACCATTTCAACGCCTTCTTTCAACTGGATCGCACCAGTTACGTCAGTTGTACGGAAGTAGAACTGTGGACGGTAACCATTTAAGAATGGAGTGTGACGACCACCTTCTTCTTTAGAAAGTACATATACTTCTGCGTCGAATTTAGTGTGCGGCTTGATTGTACCTGGTTTAGCAAGTACTTGACCACGTTGTACGTCTTCACGCTTAGTACCACGAAGTAATACACCACAGTTCTCGCCTGCACGGCCTTCGTCAAGAAGTTTACGGAACATTTCTACGCCAGTTACAGTTGTTTTAACTGTATCTTTAATACCAACGATCTCTACTTCTTCACCAACTTTAACAATACCTGATTCTACACGGCCTGTTACTACAGTACCACGACCAGAAATTGAGAATACGTCTTCGATTGGCATTAAGAATGCTTTGTCGATAGCACGTTCTGGTTCTGGGATGTAAGAGTCAAGAGCTGCTACAAGAGCAAGAACTGATTCTTCACCGTAAGGACCTGCTTCACCGTTAAGAGCAGCAAGAGCTGAACCACGGATTACTGGAGTGTCATCACCTGGGAAGTCATAAGTAGAAAGAAGTTCACGAACTTCCATTTCCACTAATTCAAGTAATTCTTCGTCATCAACAAGGTCGCATTTGTTTAAGAATACGATGATGTAAGGTACACCAACCTGACGAGAAAGAAGGATGTGTTCACGAGTTTGTGGCATTGGACCGTCAGTCGCAGCACATACAAGGATCGCGCCGTCCATCTGAGCAGCACCAGTGATCATGTTTTTAACGTAATCGGCGTGGCCCGGGCAGTCAACGTGTGCGTAGTGACGAATTGGAGAATCGTATTCTACGTGTGAAGTATTAATTGTAATACCACGTGCTTTTTCTTCAGGTGCTGAGTCGATTTGTGAGTAATCTTTCGCTTCACCGCCGTAAGTTTTTGCACAAATAGTTGCAATCGCAGCAGTTAAAGTTGTTTTACCATGGTCAACGTGACCGATTGTGCCCACGTTTACGTGTGGCTTATTACGTTCAAACTTAGCCTTAGCCATGTTTATAATCCTCGTTTACGTCGAACACAATTCTGAGCAAACACCCAGCATCGACATGTCGCCTAAAAAATCAAACACCCAATACTTGAAAAGCAGACTAATAAGCCTGCTTTTTAAATCTTTGTAGAAAATCTACTAAACTGTATATCTGGAGCTCTTATCGAGATTTGAACTCGAGACCTCTCCCTTACCAAGGGAGTGCTCTACCACTGAGCTATAAGAGCGATTGTCCTTCGATGGAGCGGGAGACGAGGATCGAACTCGCGACATGCAGCTTGGAAGGCTGCCGCTCTACCAACTGAGCTACTCCCGCACTGTGTTGGTATATATACCACTTCAATCGAAGTTAATGGTGGTGAGAGAAGGATTCGAACCTTCGAAACTTTCGTAGCGGAGTTACAGTCCGCCCCCTTTGACCGCTCGGGAATCTCACCATATCACACTTATTTCAGTGTTGTTCTTTACTTCACAACTACACACCTTTAAGATGGTGCCGGCACACGGATTCGAACTGTGGACCTACTGATTACAAGTCAGTTGCTCTACCAACTGAGCTATGCCGGCTCTTCTTAGTGTTTCGTACGTTTCGTATCGGAACGGTGTGCAGTTTAGCAAAACTTCCAAACGATGCAAGCGATTTTTTAAAAAAAATCGCTAAAAACTCATAAAATCAATCCGTTTGATGATAATTCAACCGCTTTGATCACTGCGCGAGCTTTTATTTGGGTTTCATTCCATTCAGATTCAGGATTTGAGTCAGCTACCAAGCCTGCTCCAGCCTGTACATAGACTTTTTTGTCACGAATAACGCATGTACGGATTGCGATCGACATATCCATTTCACCATGCCATCCCAAATACCCCACTGCTCCACCAAAGACACCTCGTTTCACCGGTTCTACTTCATCAATGATTTCCATTGCACGAATTTTTGGGGCACCAGATAAGGTACCAGCAGGGAAAGTCGCTTTAAACACATCTAAAGCATCTATATCGTCACGAACTTCGCCTTGTACGTTTGAAACAATGTGCATGACATGTGAATAGCGCTCAATCACCATTTGATCAGTTACTTGAACCTTACCTATTTTAGAAACTCGTCCAACATCGTTTCGACCAAGATCAATTAGCATTAAGTGCTCAGCAATTTCTTTTTCATCTGAAAGTAAGTCTTTTTCTAAAGCAATATCTTCCTCTTTAGTTTTTCCGCGCGGCCTCGTACCTGCAAGTGGACGAACTGTCGCAATACCATTTTCTAATCGAGAAAGAATTTCTGGTGAAGAACCAACAATATGAAATGGTTTTTTATCAGTAATCGTTTGCCCTTGTACCAAGAATAAATAAGGCGAAGGATTTAAATGACGTAATGCACGGTAAACCTGTAAAGCCTCACCATCAAAATCAGAAACCATGCGCTGCCCTGGAACAACCTGCATTACATCACCAGCACGGATATATTCTTTAACTTTTTCTACTGTTTCTAAGAACTTTGCTTTACCCGTAATTGATTCAAAATGAGGAGGAGTATGTGGTTTGGCTTGCAAGCTAACAGGAATAGCGAGTAACTGTTCTAATTGATCTAATTTTTGCTGGGCATCTTGATAAGCATTTGCCTGTGTTGCATCAGCATGAACAATTAAAAATAGAGTATCTTTAAGGTTATCAAAAACAATAACTGTTTTTGACAACATTAACCACAAATCAGGTAACGTGATTGGGTCAGCTGCAGGTACATTCTTTAAGCGTGGTTCAATATAACGGACAGCATCATAACCCAAATATCCCACTAATCCGCCTGTAAAGCTTGGTAAGTCCGGCAAGAGCTCTGCCGATGGCACTTTAAATTGTTTTTGGAAGTTGCGAATATATTCAAAAGGATCTTGGCAATCTTGTTGTGTGATTGAGCCATCAGCATGCTGTACAGACAAAACCCCAGCATTGCATGAAAAAACGGTTGATTCGCCTAATCCAATCATAGAGTAGCGCGCCCAGTTTTCCCCACCCTCAACCGACTCAAATAAATAAGCTTGTGTTTGGTCTTTAAAACGAGCAAAAACCGATAATGGGGTTTCTGTATCTGCTAACCGCTGACGATAAACAGGAATAGTGTTATAACCAGCAGCCTTAAGTTGCTCGAATTGCGCTAATGTTGTCATGAATCTTCTCTAATATGGTTTCGATTTAAAAGTGTTTTTTCTAGATTCGGTTTAGACACGCCATCGAAAAACCATACGCTTATTCATTCTTATCTCCATTTTCTTCATTAAACAATTAACTCAGCAAGACTATCAACAACTTGCTGAGGTTGGCAATCATAGATGCTTTCTCCATGATTATAGCCATAGCTAACCACAATACAATCAATTCCAGCACGGCGCGCAGCTTCTACATCATTGCTTGAATCACCAATCATTAACGATTGTGAAGCAGACGTATTTAGACTTTGCATGCAATGCAGCAATGGCAATGGATGTGGTTTTCTTTCAGGCAAACTATCTCCCCCAAGCACAACTTGGAAATAAGAGGAAAGTTCTAATGCATCTAATAGTCCTTGAGCAAGTTTGACAGGCTTGTTAGTAACACAAGCCATTTTTATATTTAGAGTTTGGCAATGTTTTAAAAACTCAGGTACACCAGAGTAAATTTGAGTATTTACACAAAGTTCTGCACCATATGTCTCTACAAATGTGTGTAATAAAACCTTATGTTGTTCAGCATCTAATTTACCAAATAGATGAAGCAAAACACTTTCACAGAGTTTTGAGGCACCTTTACCCACCCATTCTCTTATTTGTACTTCTGTCACCAATGGCCAACCGAGTGATTGCAGACTTAAATTCATAGACCGATATAAATCGGCAGCGGAGTCAACAAGTGTTCCATCCAGATCAAATAAAATTAAATCGCGCTTACTTAGTTGTGCAACAGACATTTTCTTCTACTCAAAATTAAAAAGGCATGCGTTTGGCATGCCTTGATTGTAAAAGCAGCAACGGATTATTTAAAGAATAACCATGCTAATACAGCTAAAATTACTAAAATAATAATAGTGATTAAACCAACTGAAGCATTCTTCTGTTGCTCTTTTTCTTCGGCAACACGAGAAACAGGCTCATCAAAAGTCACAGGTGATGGTTGTTTTACATTAACATCCACACCTTCTGGAATAGGCGCAGGTTTTGGAATAGAAATATTCTGCGGCATACCATCGTGGCGAACTTCTACCTCTGCAGCACGCTCTGCAAGGCTTGGCATACCTTGATCACTTAAATCCTGTATTGGTGCAGCTTGCACTGGTTCTGCTTCAACTTCAGGTAAATCAGTAATTTTTTGAGCAGGTGCTAAAACCGAGAATTTGAAACTCGCAAATTGAACAATATCACCATCATGTAGCTGCTTTTCTTGCTCAATACGAATATCGTTTACAAATGTACCATTCGATGAATTAAGGTCTTGAACCCATAGCAATTGATCTTTTAAAAGCAATGCAGCATGGCGACGTGAAATTTCAGCAGCTTGTAACAACAAATCAGCGTCCTGATGGCGCCCTACCAACATATCACGATCAACTGTAATTTCTTGTCCAGTAATTTCACCAGTAATTGCTTGTAGTTTCCAAGTCATGCATATGTCCTATTCATTTTTTATCAATCATAACATGCTACTACTGCGCTGTGTTTGGTCGCAGTGTGGTAGTTGTTACTGTATTTTTAGTACGATTCACTTCTGGTTCAGGCAACTGCAAAGTTTGCTTTTGAACCGTTGGTTCGACTGCTACTGGGGTTATTACTGTCGTACTTTTACCACCCGAAGGAACTTGCTGATAATTTTTTGACTGCGGAGCAATACTTGGGGCAGTCATCTTTTGATTATAGACGTCATCAACCTGTTCAGGCAGTTTTGCAAAATTACCATTTTTATCCATAGCTAATTGCAAACTATAAAGCTGGTTATAGCGCTGCTGAGATAAACGACGAACATCATTTGCATCACCCACAATTGTTGGATGAATAAAGACAAGAAGGTTACGTTTTACATTACTTCTATTGTCCGAACGGAACAATCGTCCAACATAAGGAATACTACTTAAGCCGGGTATGCCTTGTCTTGAAAGTGAAGTGTCATCCGACACCAAGCCACCAAGCACGACCGTCTGTCCGTGTTCAGCCAAAACAGCAGTTTTAATGGCACGTTTACTTGTCACCAAATCAGCCGCTTGGCCACGATTATCTTGAACAGCAGAGACTTCTTGTTCTACTTCTAGACGAACCGTACCACCCTCACCAATATGCGGAATGACTTTTAATGTTACCCCCACATCCTTTCGCTCTACAGTTGTATATGGGTTGATACCAGTACTGTTTGTAGTCACTGAGCCTGTTACAAATGGAACGTTCTGACCTACAACAATATAAGCCTCTTCATTATCCATCGTTACAATGGATGGTGTTGAAAGCAAGTTTGATTTGGTATTGGTTTTAAGGGCCTGAATTAATGCACCATATGCCTTACGGGAATTCTCAAAATTACCCAAAGCTAAAGTTGCACCATTACCTTTATTAGCACCACTAGCAATAGCGGATGCAGCTCCAGCCGAACCACCCGACAAATAACCAGCAGCAATAGAAGATAAGCTAGCACCTACATTACTAAAGCTAAGTAAACCAATCCCACTAGATAAATCACCGAGTGCCCATTGAATTCCAAGTTGATCTGCATCATCACCCGAAACTTCAATAATTGCAGCCTCAATCAGTACTTGTTGGCGGCGAACATCTAGCTGTTGAATCGCAGATTCAATTTCACGCATTAATTGCGGATCAGCCTTAACGACCAAAGAGTTTTGAGCATTATCTGCAATAATGCTTACGCCATTTTGGCTAAAGCTGGAAATATTGTTTCGATTACTATTGTTTGAATTGCCATTTAGATTGATTGATGGAGTCGAGATCGAACTTCCATTTGAACCTGATGTATTTGAACTGGAGTTCTGGTTATTCCCAATCAAGTTATTCATCGAATTTGATGAGTTTGATGAATTGTTATTGTTACTAGACGACGAGACAGCCTGACCAGTGACCAAACCTTGTAAAATTTCTGACAGGCTTTTAGCACTTGCGTATTTCAAACGGAAAACTTTTAAACCACCTAAACGGTCAGCAGAAGGTACATCCAGCATTTCAATCATGTGGCGAATGCGCTTACGTGTTCCCGGATCACCTTTTATCAAAATACGATTCGTTCGATTATCGGCAATAATACGAATACGAGCACCATTAAAATCTTTTGATGCTCCAGTTGCACTCATCGCTTCAAGTTGAGTAATAATTTCTTCGGCTTGGCTCGACTGAAGGTTAATCGCTTCAATATCATTTTGCCCAGTTCCGTCTAAGTTACGGATAATATTTTCAAGCTGATAAATGTTCGCAGCTCGATCAGAGACAATAAGAGCATTGGTGCCTGCAATCGCAGCCATATGCGCAAACTGCGGCATTAAAGGGCGAAGTGCTGGAATTAAGTCATTTGGATTGGTATTTTCAAGCCAAATCACTCGTGTAACAATTTGATCACCACGAACCTTATTTCGAGAATCATAAGGAATTCCCGAGTTTTTAACGTTGCTATCTGGCACAAGTTTAATTGTATTACCAGATGGAATCGCAACTACCCCATTTACATTTAAGACCCCAAGAAATAAATCATAAACCTCATCTTTATTTAAGGGTTTATTCGAAATAACAGTGACATTCCCACGCACTCTCGGATCAACAGCAAAGTTCTTACCAGTAATGTCTGCAACTTCATTAATAAAGGCAGTTAAGTCAGCATCACGTAAATTGATCTTCCATGTTTGGGCATAGGCACTGCTACTTACTGTCGCAATCAATGGGGCTGCTGCAAGTAATGCCCAAAGTGGACGTTGATGATTCAATAAAGCCATAACTCGCGATATTTCCTAACTCTTATGGTGACGTGTTATCACTAAAAACTTTGTTGTATGGTCATCACTTGATCACCACGTTTTATTTCTATTTTTACTTGTCCTGCTCGCCGAGCCTGTTCAAGTAATTGCACATCCGTTTGCCCTTGCCCAACCGTTTGACCATTTAAAGAGACAATTCGATCGCCAGGCTTTAAACCTAGCTTATTTCTAAGCGCGGTTGGTGTACGTTCTGTAACTTCATATCCTTCACCAGAGCCTCCACTAACCCCCATATCTTTGAGGTACTGATCTCGATTTCCTTGCATCTGCTGAATCGCTTGCCCCAAAGCTTCTTGGGTCGTATTCACAGGTGCCGTAGGCTGAGATGGCGTGACAGCTTGCGGTGATGCATTTGGAGTCATAGGCTGATATAAACCATTTGGCAAACCTTTGAACTGAAGTTCGCGAGTACTACCATTTCCTTGACGTAATACCACATGATCCCAATAAACCTCTGCCAGTTGATAAGAGGTAGAACCTATGGTTTCACCAACTCGATAACGTTCAGCAGTATTATCAACCTTAATAACAGCAGAAGAAAACTGGTTTGGATACCCAACCATTACGCCTTGTAATTCTAGATTCACATTTTCTTGAGCCGCATTGGCAGAAGGTTCATTAAAAATTGAAAAAGTACTAATGTTTGGTATTTGAGGTTGTTGAGAACCGAGCTCTACACGATCAAACTGCATCATTTGAGGGGGTGCTACCACCAACCAAAAAAATGAAGCCAGCTTCCAACATAACCACAAAATTAAAATAATAAGGACAACTACACTGAGTCGATCTAACTTTTGCCACTGTAACTGCTGTAATTTATCAATCCATGTTTTCATCAGTTACCACCTTGTAATAATGGTTGACGAGAACTAATGACAAAAGTATCTAAACCAGCTTTTCCGTCATAAGATGGAACATTAAGCAATAAACGCTGTGTAAGTTGAACATCAAGCATCATATTGGCATCCAGTAAAAGATTCGCCATTTTTTGATTGCGTTGATCTCGAATATCAATTTGTAGCTGCCCATTATGGTCAGTCAACTGTCCACTTAAAGAAGGCATATTCATACGATCTTGACGATCACCAATCGTATAAACGAGTGCTCCACCACCCCAATGCAATTGACCATCAACCGCAGCAAAACCTTGCTCTTTTTTATAGTTAAATTGGATATCTTTAAGTTGAATACTATTTGCAGGCCATTGCCAATTCACAATCTGCTTCAGTGTTTCTGGCGCAACTTGCCCAGTCATATTCCTTACAATGACTTTTTTGCCAAAACCATACGCCATAATCCCCGTTAACTGTGTATTACCACTATGAATATCAACATCTGCAGCGAAGCGTAATAAAAATAAATCTAGAGGTCTTGTTTTCCAATGAATGGTGCCACGCAGAGCACCACGATGCCAGTCCGCTTGCCCCTGCCAGATATTCCCACTCACATTATGGACAGTTTGATTATTCTTTGAAAATTTAGAGATAAGCCAAGTCGCTGGAATCTGTAAAATAATAAAAATTAAAAATGCAATGAGGGCAAAAAACCACCACTTCCATTGCTTAGACTTTTTCTTCATTCAGCCTTACCAACATGCAAATTATCGTCCTTATATGAGAGTTCCTCTCTAGTCTGACATTATGCATACTTTTTCAACATCGCCAATTGACTTCATATAAAAAAACCAAGCAATCAAGCTTGGCATCTTCTTAAAGACTATAAGTTGAACGTATGACAGAATCATGAAAATTTAAGATGATCTTTCTAAATGTGAATTTAGTCTCAACAATACATTTAATTAGGAATGGCTTTGTTGCACAAAGCTATTCTTGAAGGCTTCTTCAGTAATATAATTTCCAGATGAAGAAGCCTACACCTAAAATCTATCGTACAACCAATTGGTCCTCGTATAACCAAGCTTTAATCAAGC
>NZ_JANBNX010000031.1:0-42058 GCF_035615275.1 Acinetobacter sp. IK23 | reverse complement strand
GGGCCAAGGTATTGCTTTGATTATTGAACGTGTTGAAGCACTTTAAGGAGAAACAAATGCCATCTTTTCAATCTGCCGATGCACAAATTAACTATCAAACTTTTGGCGAGCCATCTTCCCCTGCTCTGATGTTTTCCAATTCTTTGGGCACCAATTATGGTATGTGGCAAAAACAGTTTAATGAGTTAAAAGATCAATTTTTTGTGATCTGCTATGACACTCGTGGTCACGGTTCATCCTCTACACCTGACGGTCCATACACTGTAGAGCAATTAGGTGAAGATGTTGTCCGTTTACTGGATCATCTGAATATTAGCAAAGCTGCTTTTTGTGGAATTTCTATGGGTGGTTTAACAGGTCAATGGCTGGCAATTCACCACCCTGACCGTTTTAGTCATGTCATTGTTGCAAATACTGCCGCTAAAATTGGGCAAGAACAGGCATGGTTTGACCGTGCAAAATTAGTACGTGAGCAAGGTTTACAACCGATCGCAGCTACAGCAGCCTCGCGATGGTTTACAGATCCCTTTATCCAAAGCCATGCTTCAATTGTCAACAACCTGTGTAACGACTTAAGTGCTGGCAGCGCAATGGGTTATGCCAATTGTTGTGAGGCTTTGGCTAAAGCGGATGTCCGTGACCAGTTAAAAGATATTAAAATTTCTGTATTGGTGATTGCTGGAACTCAAGACCCTGTAACGACTGTTGCAGATGGTCAATTTATGCAACAACACATTCCACAATCACAACTTGCAGAGATAGATGCCTCTCATATTTCCAATGTAGAGCAGCCCGAAGCTTTCAATAAAATCCTAAAAGATTTTTTAGTGAACTAATTTGATTTTCTATAAAACTCATTTATTAAAAAAAAGGCCATGATTAGCCTTTTTATTCACTAAAAATAGAAATCTAAATAACTTGTTCAATAAGGTATAAATATATACCTTAAATATAGTAGAAAATTACATGGATAAATAACAGTATTTAAATTTCATGAACAGGACTTTCTTTATCAGTCGGGTAAATCTAAGTTAATTCTTAATCGCTCACTTCTACATCATAATTAAAGTAAGGATATCTAAATTGAACATACTTATGCTGAACTCACGATTTCCACCTAAAAGCTCTTTAGTTAAATATGGAACGTTACTTTTAGGTGTACTTTTAGTGGGTTGTAATTCTTTATCAAGTTTAGACTCAACGCTGACAAAAAAGCAGATCACAATTAAGCGCGATAAATTCGGTACACCACACGTATATGCAAATGATACCTATGGACTTTTTTACGGCTATGGATATTCGGTAGCGACCGATCGATTATTCCAGATGGAAATGTCGAAACGTACAGGACAAGGTACAGTTGCTGAGGTACTCGGCCCCGAGTATCTTCAATATGATATTGCAACACATAGCCGTTTTGACCCAGAAAATATTAAGCAACAACTCACCGTGCTCTCACCAGAAAACCGAGCAATTTTTGAAGGTTATGCCGCAGGTTTTAATAAGCGTGTTAAAGAGGTTTTAGCAGATCCAGCTCTTATGCCTAAAGAGTTCACAGATCATGGTTTTAAACCATCAACATGGCAACCAGAAGACATTGCTATGGTTTGGGTGGGCTTAATTTTAAATCGGTTCTTTTCAGCAAATTCTGAAGTATCAAATTTAGATTTGCTTACGCAACTGCAAAAAGAAAAAGGCCAAGAAGAAGGTCTTAAAGTCTATCAACAATTACGTTGGCTAAACGACCCAAGTGCTCCAACTATTATTCAATCTGCACAAAAACCACAGCTTATAGCGCGTCAACAGCAAATACTTAAAGACATTAGCCCTATTTCAAATAAAGCAGCCAAAACCTATTTAGCTCAAGCTCGCACTGCTTTAGGAAAAAGTGTGGTAGACGGCGTACCTACCGCCAGTAATGCATGGGTCTTAAAAGGTGATAAGACCATTGAAGGCCAAGCAGTTTTATATAATGGCCCACAGCAAGGATGGTATACACCAGCAATTACTTACAGTATTGGTTTACATGGAGCTGGCTATAATTTGACAGGTATAACTCCTGTTGGCTTACCTGCGATTTTATTTGGAACTAATGGCAAAATCGCATGGGGTTCGACGGTAGGTTCACTCGATACTAACGATGTTTATCAACTCACCCTAAATCCAAGTAATTCAAAAGAATATTTATATAAAGGGATATATATTCCATTTGAACACAAGCAAGTAAAAATAAAAGTTAAGAATCAGGCCGACCATGTTTTAGATGTTTATAAGAGTAAACAAGGCTTTGTAAGTACATGGGATGAAAATAACCATACGGCGTATGCACAAAAACGTAGCTGGGAAGGTGTAGAAATTGAAACCTTATTAGGATGGGCAAATGCAGCGAAAGCCTCAAATTGGGATGAGTTTCTTGCTCAAGCCAAACGTGTCGCAGCCTCTATTACTTGGTTCTATGCCGATACTAAAAATAATATCGGTGTGGCTGCTTTAGGTCGTTTACCTATTCGCCCTGAAAACCAGCATATTCAGCTTCCAGCTAAAGGTGATGGTTCAATGGAGTGGCAAGGTTTTTATGACTTCTCACACAATCCTAAAGAATACAATCCACAAAAAGGTTATGCCACAAGCTGGAATAACAAAGCCTATGCAGGTTTACGCTCAGATTCGTCAAACTTTTCTTATGTAGATCGGGTCAATGAACTAATTGAACCTTTAGAAAGTAAAGCAAAACTGAGTCAGCAAGAAATTTGGGAAATTAATAAAACGGCTGCATGGTCTGATTTAAATGCGCGTTATTTTATTCCTTATATGATTCAAGCTGCACAAAGTCCTAAGGCAACACCGTTAGCTAAAAAAGTCGCTCCCTTACTTGCCAATTGGGATATTAAATTACGCCCTGATAGTGAAGCCAAATATTATCAAGGTGCAGCACCAGCAATTACACGTGTATGGCTTAATCAAATGATTGAACTAGTACTCAAACCAAACCTTTCAGAAAATATTTATAAGCGTTATACCGATACACTTTATCCGGTAAATAATGATCCACGTAGTGCCCAGCCAGCGAGTGCATCAAAATTAATCTGGAATGCCCTACAAGGAAAACAGGCAAGCGTTCCTCAGAATGTTGATTTCTTAAAAGGACAAACAGCAGATGAAGTCGTATTAAAAGCTTTAGAAAATGCGCTGACTGAACTTTCAAATCAATATCACTCTAGCGATCCGAATGACTGGAAAATTCCAGTGGCAACCATGGGCTTTTCCAGCAAAAATTCGGTAGGCATTCCTTGGGCTGATCCATCGCATGAACAACAGCTTAGCACCTATGGAAATACGGGAAGTGCTACTTTTAGAGTGGTGTTAAATCCAAATCAAGTCACGATGTGTTCGATTTTAGCTCCAGGACAAAGTGGCTTTATCAATCAAAATGGAAAACCGGATGCCCACTTTGCAGATCAGCTCCCTTTATTTGAAAGTTATAAATGTAAAAATGATGCGGTGAGTCAAAAAGAAATCGATCAATCAACTCAACAAAGCATCACTTTAAACTACTAAATTTTTAGCCCAATTTTTATGTTAAAAGCAGAGGTTTGTTATTGATAAAATGACAAACCTCCTTATTGGCTTAATACCGAATCATGACTGATTTTAATTCGGTGTAATCTTCGATAAATGCATCTGAAAACTCTCTACCAATTCCTGAAGCTTTTACCCCGCCAAATGGAACAGATGGATCTAAGAACGTATGCATATTGACCCACAAGATCCCTGCTTCAATCTTAGGAATTAAACGCAAAGCTTTAGATAAGTCATTTGTCCAGATACTTGCAGTTAAACCAAAGCGCGACTGATTCATAAGCTGAATAAGTTCTTCATCAGTTTCAAATGGCATTACCCCGACTACTGGACCAAAAGTTTCCTCTGAAAATAAAGGATCATCCGTATTTTTGAAGGAAATTAAAGTCGGTTGTACAAAATACCCTGTCTGATCTAGAGCCGCACCACCAGCAATAATCTGGTTGTTGGCTTTAGCCATATCTAAATAATGTTTCACTTTATGAAAGTGTGGCTGATTAGAGAGTGGACCAAACATATTTCCCTCGTCCATAGCCGATCCAATTTTGAAACTAGAGAGTGCTTTAGAGAGTTTATCAACCAGTTCATCATGTTTTGTACGGTGGACAAAAAAACGCTCTGGGGATGCACAAACTTGGCCTTGATGTACAAAAGTTGCTTGCAACAAAGTCGGTAAAATCTTATCAATATTTGCATCTGCCAAAACCGCTATGGCATTTTTACCGCCTAACTCCAGACTTACACGGGTTAAATCACTGCTCATCGCAAGTTTACCAATCGCAATACCTGTTGGTACTGAACCTGTAAACGAGACTTTCTTAACGAGTGGTGACTCAATTAAATATTGTCCCGTCTCCCCCTTACCTGTAACCACATTAATCACACCAGCCGGAATACCTGCATCAATGGCAAGTTCAGCTAAACGCAATAAAGATAAGCTGGCAAACTCACTTGGTTTAAGCACAATGGTACAGCCAGTTGTTAAAGCTGAACCGATTTTCCAAACACCAATCATCAGTGAAAAGTTCCAAGGCACAATCCCTGCAACCACACCAATCGGTTGTCTTAAAGTAAAGGCCGTATATTTTTCACCTTGCATAGAAGGAATAGAGGGTTGCATGGTTTGACCATTAATTTTAGTTGCCCAACCAGCAAAATATCTCAAGAAAATAACAGATTGTGCGACTTCAAGATGTCGTGAAATATTGATAAGTTTTCCTGTAGACAACGTCTCGAGCTGTGCAAGCTCTTCACCATGTTGCTCAATTAAATCTGCTAGCTTGTTCAGTTTAACGCCACGTTCATACGGCGTAGTTTCAGCCCAAGCATTTTGAAAAGCATGTTCAGCACTTTTGACCGCGCTTTCGACATCTTGTTGACTACCAATACTAATTTGAGCAACAACCTGTTCAGTCGATGGATTTACAATATCCACTTTATCTAAAAGCTCGGCAGCAACTAATTTTCCATCAATAAAATGTCCATGTTGACGTGCCATAAATTGCTGCACATTTTGTAAAATCTGAACTTCACTCATTTTTATTTCTCTCAATTCATTTAAAAGGATCTATTAATAGATGTATTGCAGAATCAACTGCGCATATACATTGGTCTTGTCATCGTAGTTTTGAGTACCGCCACTATGGATATCGTGTTTTGGTTTATAGAGTCCCATTAAAGGAATAACATTGAATTTTTTATTGACCGACCAGACTGAAAAGACATCCAGCTCATGTCCATCCACATTGGTTAAAGACTTATTTACCGTTTTGAACTTGTAGGCCAAAGCACCCAACATAAAATTTTCTTTCAAATTCATCGTGTAAGAGACTTGATGAATATCTGCATTTTTATTAAATGGACCAGCATAGTTTCCAGCAACTTCGCCCTGAAACCATGTACCAAAGCCGACTGTATTTCCATAAAACATAGGGTCGTATTGGTCTGAAAAATGACTAAAACGGTAGCCTAATGAGGGCGTATATTTTGAAGATAAAAAGTTATAGTTCAGCGCTAAGTAGCCAGCATTTTCGTGGCTATCTTTTTTATCTTGAACCACAAACTCAGTTTTAACTTGCAGCTCTGGTAAGGGTTGATAATTCAAACGTAAAGCATAATTTTTAAGATCTTCGCGCCCTGAAACCTGTTCAGCATCTTCAAGGTCTAATACGTTTAAATAGGTAAACCCAACACCCTTATCTTTAAGCTGATACATCAGATCAGTCACAAAGAGTTCAGGTGAAAATTGTGCTTTATTGTCTGACTTTAAATAAGCCAGCTTTAACGTTGTATTCTCTTGCGGTTTGTATTGAAGCAAACTTGTAAAATCAAAGCTTCGACGAGCTGCTAGATAATATGCCCCGCCCCGATCTAATGTGCCGTCCGCAGGAACTTTACCGAGATTTAATGCATCACCCGCAATGAAGAACCCATCACCAATCATAATATTTTGTCGACCTATACTTAAATCATAGGTCCTTAACTCATCTTTATTGGTGCCGTCTTTAAAACCAATGATCCATTCATTCACATCTGTTTTACGTTCTTTGCCATTACTATTTTGGCCTGCGTCGCCATCACCAAATGTTGCCGAGCTAATACCGCTCAAGCTTGCATAGAGCTGATTGTTTTTAAAGGTGTATTGGCCTTTAGCACCATATTTAAGATGACCTTCTTGCCAATTGATTCTTTCATCCTCTAGGTTTTCACCGTTATAGCTTTTACCGCTACTAAAAGCCCCCAAAGTTGCTTCAAAAGTCGGTTTAATTTCAATTTCACCAGCATGCACAGTTGAAAAAAATGAGACAAAGAGAGCCCCTCTCACAACCTGAGAAAATAAATTTTTCATTGAGAAATTCCTTTTTTGCGAACGGTCTAACCGTGCTCAAGTGTGGGTAACCGATTCGTTACCCACTCTAGATCATGCACCCGTTTAGTGATGGTCGTGCTGTGTGTTTTGCTCGTCTTCACCCAAGTTTAAAGTTGGGGTACTGTCAAAGAAGTTCCAAGGTTTGATTAGGGTATAAACCCATTCTGTCGGCATAATTGGCCATTCTTCAGCACGTGCCACATGGGTTGTTCCTGTTGTCATCCACACTACAAGGTCTTTATTTTCAATATTTTCATTGTTGCCAATGAATTGTCCTAATCCTGTGTCATGAGTTGAACGGTTTGAATATTTCCCTTCTGGATAGCGTTCATCTGGATTGTACTGAGTCACCCAAATTTGCTTATCCATAAAGTTCAAACGTTTAAATAACCATTCATCTTTAGAGAAATTGGCTCCTTTTGCCACAGGGTGTGTCCCACCTGCAAACGGAATGAGTTAGTAAGAAACCGGATTGCCTAATTTATTTTCCTTGTTGAAATTCGTGAGTAAGCGAATAGTGGATGGATCAAATTTTTCAGCCGCATTTTGCTCATTCGTAATGACTTTACTATCAATTTGCATTGAGCTTGTACGAACACCACCTTTGTCATTGGTTTTCACCACAGGGTCCATATGCATAAAGCTGTTATTTTCACCATCGACATCCATATCTAAGCGGAAGTTATAGATGTGCTGATGGGTTGTACCCACAATATTATGGTCAATTAAAGTTCCATATTTGGTGTCTTCTTTGGCGGTACTGTCATGCATGGTGCGTGATTTAACACCTTTAACAGCTTCAATACCCGTTGCACCCGCATTAATCCCAATTACACCATTTTGGGCAAATACCCAGTCAAACATGTAATCGTAGTTTCCAACCGTACTAATCCAGCGCACCACAAGTTCACGGCGAGCTTCACTCGCATCCTGATTACCAAAAATTTCATGATGTTTATATTCAGGTCCAGCATAACGTTCAAATACAGCAATGGCATTTGGAATTACTTGTGGCTGGCCTTTATAGTCTGCAATTACGGCATCAAGTAAAACAGCGTTGTCAGGTGCATCTGTTCCAGGAAGAATAGACGAGGTAAGTGTTCCCATACCATATTCGCCAGAGTCCAAATAAGATTTGAAGTACCAACCAATATCAGGATCGCCATATGGAACCACCATTCCACCCAAGTTGCCTTCATACATGACTTTACGCTTAACGCCTTTATCTTTATAGGTCACTGTTGAAAGCTGCAAGCCAACACGAGAGTCTAAGGCCACATGCAAACACCAATTCCCCCAATGTATGGTTTGGCCAGTAATGCTAAAGTTCTTACCCTCAGGTTCAGTAATATTGAGTGGTTTTAGCTTACTTGCTACGGGCTTATTCGACATATAAGGTCGATTTGCCATTGGCACAGGAATGATCGCACCTTCTTCAATCTTGATAATTTTTTCTTTATCTAAATCAACTACAGCAACTAGGTTCTCAATAGGATGTGCCCAGTAGTTACCATCTCCTACATCGAGGTAAGCGACAACTTTTAATATATTGAGTTGTTTATCAAGTCCATCTTTACCGCCAAAATATCCAACCGTCAGCGGTGTAGCAATCACTTTCTTCACATCGGTAATGCCGCGTTTGCGTAACGCTTCCTGATATTCTTTACTTGTCTCAATTACACGCTGTACGGCTTCAAAATTATCGAGCAGCACCATTCCATGAGTGTCTTTAAGTACATTCCATTTGGTGACTTGTTGAGTGTTAAGGTTAACTTCACCTTCAATCGCTTGACTCCCCTTTAACAAAATAAATGAGGCAATACGATCTTCTTTAAATTCTTTGTGATTAATGAAGTAATCCCAGACTTTGGCTTTTTCCGGTTCTTTAAGCTTTAACTCGGCAAAACGCATATTTTTATAGGCGTATTTCGAGCGATTAATCACATCAAAGGTCTTTTTAATTTCGTCAGAATTTAGGCTATTGAGCGGGTGAAACGTATTTTCAATTTTAAAAGTTTGATCTAAACCAGACTGGAATACTTCATTAAAAAAATCTTTTCCAATAACAGGTTTACCCTCTTTAATTAATAACGGGACACTGAGCTTGAAAGGTTTGCCATTCACCAAAACCTGATCTGAATTGGGTTTGGCCCGAACTACCATAGAACCTTTGGTGATCATATAAGTATTGGTAAAATCGTCTTTGACAACTTTAGCGCCTTGCTCACTCATGTTTTGATAAAGTGAGACCATTTCGGCATGTCCACCATGCGCAAACGCTTGAGTATTAATTCCCCAAAAGCTTGCAGCGATTGATAAGTTAAGTGCCAGTATTTTTTGTATATCATTCAATAATCGTTGTTTACGCATTGGTTTCATCCTTTTCATCTATCCCTGAACTATCTGAATCAGATAATTAAAATGCACTTCCTGTGAGTGAAATTCATTAGACCAACTTAATAGTTTTATGGTTATTAAGCTTATCTAACCTGCTCTAATGAATTTAATTTCAACACAGTTACATAGGGCTAGCTTGTTCAAGAATGACGTCGAACTTGTCTAAAAATGACATTGAGAGATGAAAGAATTAAACCGACATACCCTCTCTAAATTCTTTAGGAGAAATACCATAAGTCTTTTTAAAGATTTTTGAAAAATGAGCGCCATCCCAAAAACCCCACTTCAAGGCAACTTGGGTAATTGAGCTTTGTTTGTTCTTTTTATCAAGCAAATCTGCTTTGACTTTTTCTAGGCGTTTGAGCTGTATATACTTGTTAATAGATAAATTTTCTTGCAGAAACAGCCGATAGAGATGACGTAGCGACACCCCAATATGCTCTGCAATTAATTTAGGTGTTAAATCTGGTTTTGCTAAGTTTTCTATAATATAACGCTCAGCTTTTTCCATCAGGTTGTTAGAGCTATTAATATTTTTATAATTAATTGTCGGTTTGATTAAGGCAATCAATGCATCTTCAAAAGCATTACCATCTTCAGTTGCGTACCAAAGTTTGATGTTTTCAGCAGACATATTTTTCAAAATATTCTTGAGTAAAAAACCACTCATATTTTGCGTAATCAGTTTTCCAAAATATTCGGTACTAATATTTTCTTTAAGTAATTTTTCACGCGAGAGGTGTACTGAAATCTGACTTACCAAACCTTGCGGATACATCGAAATTGTTTCAACCGGATCTACTAAAACAATATCGCCTTCATTTAGGCTTAAGGTTTCATTTTTATATTCGAGCAGCATTTTTCCCGAATACTGCAAAATCAAAAAACAAAAACGATTATTCACTCGATCGATTTCATCGGATTTTCGGACAATCTTATTGGCATTGTTTTTGATAAAAGCAATTTCGGTATCACCCAATAAAAAGCACTGAACTTCACCAATGAATAAATTACGGGTTCCGTCAAAATCGGTTTCAAAATTGCCGCACACACTTTTAATATGGTGCGTCCATGTGAGTAATGCATCGCTTACATATTGGTTCATCCCTT
This sequence comes from Acinetobacter sp. IK23, assembly GCF_035615275.1. Classification (NCBI taxonomy): domain Bacteria; kingdom Pseudomonadati; phylum Pseudomonadota; class Gammaproteobacteria; order Moraxellales; family Moraxellaceae; genus Acinetobacter; species Acinetobacter sp. IK23. The sequence goes on along the minus strand of NZ_JANBNX010000031.1, from coordinate 32,103 downwards.
ACCTCTCTATGCATGTGCAACCGCTCAAAATTTTGCGTTTGTGGTGGTGCACTGTCTTGGCTTATTTACAATCTTGTTTTATTGATAAACAAATTGTGTGCCAAAAATTCCTTATCCTTGGAATTGTTTTGATGATAGTCAGCTAGATATGAAGAAGCTGATAAATCAATTCAATTTATCAGCTTAATGGGACTTATGCTACTCCTGCAAAATCTCGCAGCATGGTAATAAAAATATCCTTTTGTTCATCAGAATATTTTTTAAACACTTCATTTTGGTGGCTATCGGCAATATCAAATAAATACTGCGCCGTTTGTTTACCTTTCTCAGTCAGTGCGTACAAATTATCGTGATCAACCAATAATCCTTCAAATTTTAGAATTTCAGTCGACCGTTCAACTTCCTGCATTGGCATAGCAATATCACGCGGTAAATCTTCCTTACTTGAAGCAGTACCACTGGCCAAAACGAGTAAAAGACGTGATTCACTGGTACGAAAACCAGAAGCCATTTGCTTAGGAATATAGTCGGTTTGATAAGCTTTAAAAGCACGACTCATCAAATAGCAAACATTATTATATAAGTGCCCATAATGTGTTTGGTCTACGCCGTTCTGTTCAGTTTGCTTAACTTGAAGGCTTGGATGCGGCATGACACAAGAATATGCGCCTTGATGGTAGACCAGTGGGCTTCGGCCTTGGTCATGGAAACGAACCACTTTGCCAACAATAATCCAGTGGTCACCACCTTCAATCACTTGATAGCGTTCGCACTCAAATACCGCAGAACAATTTTCTAAAATGGGTGCGCGTCCTGCACCTAGTTGAAAGTTTGTGTCTGCAAATTTATCAATATTACGTCTCGAGAACTTATTAGACAGCTCAATTTGCGTGCCTGATAAAATATTGACGGCAAAATGTGTGGCTTGTTGAAACACCGAAAAACTTGAAGACTTTTTATCAATACTCCACAAAATAAGTGGTGGGTCGAGTGACACCGAGTTAAAACTATTTGCGGTTACACCGACTTTCTCACCTTGTGCATTTTGTGCAGTAACAATGGTAACGCCTGTTGCAAAATTTCCTAATGCTCGTCGGAACTGTAGTGGATCGACCGTAAACTCATCTATTTGTTGTAATACATTCATCATCTTTCTCCTAAACCTTCTCTTACATCCATATAAATCGCGAGATCATTAGATATCTAAAACTAGTCTCGGTGTTTTAGATCGTGAACAGCACACCAATATTTGTTCATTGCTGGCTTTTTCTTCGTCAGTAAAATAAACATCTCGATGATCAGGTTCACCTTCAATCACATCGCACATACAGGTTCCACATACGCCTTGCTCGCAAGACATTTCAATGTCGATGCCTTCTTTAGCTAAAGCCTGCAGAATGGTTTCGCCAGCTTCAACCATAATGATTTTTCCGCTACGCTCAGCCACTACCTCAAATGAATCTCCAGAAGTATCAGTTTCAACTTGGAAATATTCTTTGTGGATTTGCTGCTCAGGAAAATTGTGAGTCGTGGCAAGGTTAATCACCCAGTCCATGAAACCGACTGGACCACACGTATAAATATGGCTTTCCGAGTCAATATCTTTAATGGCAGATTCAAAAAATGCTCGGTGGCTTGCACCTTCGGATTTAAAATGGAAGGTTGTATATTTTGCTAACTCACCATTTTTAATTTCATCAACAAAAGCACAGTGTTCAGGACTAGCCCCACAGTAGTGAAGCTCAAATGATTCGCCTTCGTATGCAAGTTGATAGGCCATCGTGATTAACGGCGTAATTCCAATTCCACCGCCAATCAATACACTGTGTTTGGCTTTTAAAAGTGGAAATAAATTTTTCGGCTCACTGACCTGAATTTGCATGCCATCTTTAATTTCATCAAAAGCTGAGACTGAACCACCACGTGATTCAGGGTCACGTAAAATTCCAAGGCGGAACTTTCCTTCGTCATTTGGATTTTGGCAAAGTGAATATTGGCGCACCATACCATTTGGTAAGTGCACATCAATATGCGCACCCGCTTCAACTTTTGGTAATATTGCAGAAGTTGCAGATTCAAATTCCATGACTGCAATATTTCCACCTTCCACATGGCGATTTTTAACGACAACATCATAAAGTGTAGTCATGATTTAACTCCCTTTTCATGGTTAAGCGATTGGCTTAACGCATGAATAAACCACCGTTAATATCCCATGTTGCACCAGTCACAAACCCCGCATTTGGACTCGCGAGCAACCCACAAGTTTCAGCAATAAAATGCATATTTCCTAAAGCTTTAACTGGAATATTTTGGATAAACTGTTCCATTTTTTCGTCAGACACCACACTATGAACGATTGGAGACTCCATCGGTCCCGGTGCAACCGCATTAACCGTTACCCCTTTTGCCGCAAACTCTTTGGCAAAAATTTTGGTTAACGTCACAATCGCACCTTTGGTTGCCGCATAGTGTGCACCCGTTGCCGTACCGCCATTTTGTCCCGCTAAAGACGCCATATTAATGATGCGTCCATAGCCTTTTTTAGCCATATATTGACCAATAATTTGGCAAGCTTGAAAGGTGCCACGTTGGTTAACTTGCGTGATCCAATCAAAATCGGCTGCAGTAATTTCTAATACTGGCGTTGCTTTGGTGACGGTGGCATTGTTAATCAACACATCAAGTTTAGAAAATTTATCTTCAATCCATTGCACGGCAGCATGAAAATCTGCCTCAACTGAAATATCTAATTTCAAGGGAAACATATTTTGTGCATATTGACTTTGTGCCTTGGCGTTTTCGGCTTTTTCAAGCGTACTCGCTGACAAAATCACTTGATGGCCTTGGCTCGCAAAATATTCAGCAATCACATTACCGAGTCCAGAAGCAGCACCTGTCACTAAAACAACTTGTTTCATGTTACCGCTCCTAAAGAATGTAGCTAATACCAGCTAAGGTATCGGTTGAGTTAACCAAGTTAATGATTTTACGGTTAATCTTAAAACCTGTATCCGCATCACGAGTTAGATGGTAGGTAATATCTGCTGTGTAATGCTTGAGGTTTTCTTTACGGAATTCACGTAAGTTTTGAGCACAACGTAAAACGATTTCATCATCTTGGTCTTGAATCACTCGTACACGAGAAATGCTACGCACAGTATTTGCTTTAGGCGCTGTAGAAATTGCTTCACCATTTTCAAGACGCTGTACACGTAAAGTACGCATATGATTATCGTCATAGGCATAATTTAAGTTGTTTTCGTAGTCCGTTAGGTTTGGGTCAATTGGAATGATATAGACACCTTTTTCATTCCATAAATTGAGCCATTCACGGTATTCACTGTGATCTAACATATCTGCCTCAGCCCAGATGAAAGCAGTGACTTCATTTAATAATTGCAGATTCATATTCATTGCTCTCTCCTTAAGCCGTCATCATCTTTTTCCACTGCTGGTATGCTGCACGCATACCTGTTTCAGCACTGACATCACTTTTTAAGCCATCTTCAGTTTTGACTTCACCCGGTAAACCACGGTTGAGCATGATCCATAAATCATTACCGGCATTGGCACCATGTTGTACGCGTTCCCAAGCTTCTGAGTCATCTGGTGTACCGAAACCAAATGGACCTTGGAAATGTTCATGCAAACGTAAGCGATATTGGTTGGCAATTTGTGGACCGCCATCCATCGTAATTACCGAGTGATGAATTTCTGTTTCAGCAACTGAAATTGGCTGTAACACTCGGAAGAACGCCATCGAACATGCAATATTCGGGAATAAATTTAAGTTAAAGCCAGAACCACCAACTGCTCGAACAATACGGCGTACTTCTAACTCTTCATGGCCTTCGTCGCGCAAAGCTTGAGCCAAGTCTTCAAAGCGCTCTTGAATTGGTCGCTCCATAAGCTCTTCGTCTAGATCAACCAGTTCAGGAATCATCACCATAACACTGTGACCATTACCTAAGTCTTCAACAAAGCCCGGTTGGTTTTCGAAGTTAAAGAGTTCTTCTGTTTTTTCATCGACAGAACTTAAGAATGACTTATGTACCAACGGGAAGTGATATGCATCGGTGGTATTTTCAAGCTGGATTTTCCAGTTACCCGGAAAACGGAAACGGTGTTCACCCAACACTTTAATTGGATAACCCGCACCTTGTTTCATAAATAGGTCAATCCATTTTTTTGCTGGTCCAAGGAACTCTTCAAGCGGTTGAATGTCTTCTTTAAATGAAGCGAAGATCATGCCGTTATATTCTTCTACCCGTAGACTCACCAACGGTAATTCTGACTTATCTAAACAATCGCCGTAGCTTTCCGGAGATGGCACACCACGTAAACTACCGTCAAGTGCATAACTCCAACCGTGGTACGGACATACAAAACTATTGGTTTTTCCTTTTTTATGTTCACATACGGTTGCTGCACGGTGACGACAACGGTTTAAAAGTACATGGACTTTCTTTTTACGGTCACGTACCACAACCACAGGCTGTTTACCGATATTAATGGTTTTATAGCATCCGCCTTCCGGAATTTCGCTGGCATGCGCAACCCACACCCAAGTGCTATAAAAGATTTTTTCCATCTCTTCATCAAAAATGCGTTCATCTTTATAAAGAGAAGTATGGGCACGGTCACTTTGAACCAAAGCATCGTAATCAATGCCAATGTTATGCGTTGGGATAATACTGTTCATATCAATAGTCCTTTTAAATATGTCCTAGGTCATTCCTGGGAAGGTACAGGCAATTCAGCTTCACTGTGCCAATGCGATACCGGACGACTGAAAATATTCTGTGTTTGGAAATGTTTAATTTTCCATGTTCCATCTGCTTGCTTTTGAAACTTCACATTGAGCTTTGCTGCATTCAGATGACTACGGCCATCTTTAAAGGTTGAAGTTTGCAACATGAGCCAAGAAGCATTTGCATCATTTTGATTTACATAAATTTGTTCTGAATTTACAAAGTGTGCATTCATAACAAAGTGAGATTCTTTTTGGGTATAGCTTTTAAACATGTCGTAAATCGACTGCCAAGAATCATAACGGCCAAAGGATTTGGCATATTTCTCGCCAATACCTTCCCAAATACAGTCCTGATCAAAAAGATTCATTAGCTCATCAAGGTCTGTATTTGCATTAAGCTCGTCGCAGATTTCCATATAACGGTTCAGGCAATTACGGATAGCATTGTGCGCTTCTAACTGTTCTAGCCGCTCTATGATTTCTGCCATATTCACTTTGTCAGTCATTACAGTCGCCTTAACGTTGGATAATCAATTCACGCCCAACACGAGCTTCAACTTTGCAATATTTCCAAAGTTTGTATGGCCCTTCGCCCACCACGGTCGTTCTAAACAAGTTACAAGCGGCATGTACGGTTTCAATATCCGGAACATCAGCAAGCAAATAAGTTGTCCAAGGCCAACCTGCACTTGGGCCAACCATGCTTTGGTCATCATCAAGATTTCCAAAAACATGCACGCCCGGTAAGTCATGAATGCCATTCCACATTTCACCAAACGCTGCCCAAACTGCTTTTGCTTCAGCAGGTTCTGCATCAAAAAAGTTTTGGTTAATACCCATGCAGAACAAAACGCGTAATGATTTTTTAGCTTCCATCTCAATATCCTTTTAAAAATTAAACTTATAAATAACCTGGGGTTGGTTTTAACCCGAAACTGATTGAGCCTGCATTTTGTAAAGTTGCATCACCCATAAAGGCATGCTGAGTCACCACGTTGGTGTCATTCACAAAACGGCTAAATGGATTGTTGGTATAAATCGCTGTCATGCCCGCAAGCATTTGCATTTTTCGGGTTACTTTGGCGCAAACTCGCGCTGCATGGGTACATGCCAGACGCATATCGCTAATTTGTTCAGCAGTTGCTTCATGCCCAGCAATAATTTCATTCCAGACAATATCCATGGTTTGATAAAACCAAGATTTTGCAGCCTGAAACTCTGCATCTGCCTGAGCAAACTCGTATTGAGTCACTGGACGATTTGCAATTTCTGACCCGCCAGTAATGGATGCTTTACCCGGTGCCAATTTCTCAAATTCTTCTAATGCCGCAGCTGCAACACCAATACCCACCACGGTTAATACTTGAGTCGCTAAAGAAAGTGACGGATATTTAAAAAATGGCTCGCTTAGTTTTGAAGGTTCACCACGTACAAAGGTCCATTTCTTTTCGACCAATACATCTTCGACCACCAAATCATGGCTTCCCGTACCTTTTAGGCCAACGGTGTCCCAAGTCATTTCGATTTTAGCTTTTTTTGCAGGCATCACTGCCATGCGAGGTAAGCCTTGCATTTCATTATTTTTAAGCGGTGAAATTCCTACACCAACAATGTCAGCTCCCATACAGCCACTTGAGAATTTCCAACGTCCACGAACTACGACACCTTCATCAGTAATTTCAGCAGGTTGTGGCGGGAAAATACCTCCGGCAAACACCACATCTGGCCCGTTTTGGTACAATTCTTTCAGTGTATCTTCTGGCAAACTTCCCAAATACGCAGGGCTCATACCGAAACTTGCCACCCAACCGACTGAACCATCAGCTTTAGATAAAGTTTCAATCAATTCGCAAAACTGTCTTGGTGAACATTCATCACCGCCAAAACGTTTCGGAACCAAAGCACGGTAAACACCGATTTGCTTAAGCTTTTCGATAACGTCTTGGCTCACATAGGCCTGATTATCAAATTCACCAGTACAGGCACGCTCACGAATTTCTTGGCACAAAGCATCTAAGTCAACTGCTTTGTCTTGAGAAGCAAACTCCATTTTAGACAACTTATTCATCATCTAACTCCTTGTAATTTATTGCATTGCATCAACACAAAATTTAGCTATTGCGCATAATTGCTCATCTTTTTGATGCTTTGATACGATCTGTAAGCCCACTGGTAAACCTTCACTGGTTTCAAGTGGCACTGAAATAACGGGATGACCTGATAAATTAAATGGTCGAACTAAAGCTGTAAGATTCAAAAAAGCGACTGTGTTTTCAGCTTCAGAAACTTTTGGTGGAATTTGCGGAAGTGTCGGTAGAACCAATGCATCATATTTTTCTAATAAAGCATCGAGTTCTTGTGTCAACTGCGCTCTCACAACTTCTGATTGTTTTACTTGCTCTAAAGTTGTTGCTGCAGCTTTTAATAAACGACCATTTACATCAGAACCAATTAAGCCAGTTTGGGTTAATTCACCAAAAGCTTGCCAATTTTCATAATTAATAATCTGCATGCCTGCGTCATAAGCAGCTTCAAAATGTTCAACTTTTTCTAAAGTAGTCTTTAAATTGGCTTTTTGAAGTGCTTGATGGATACAGTTCCAAATAATCTCATCTGCGCTTACATCTAAAACCGCAATTTTTGGTGTACGAGTAAATTCAGTAGGTTTAAAAGTTGGATCAATAATTTGCATGGCCTTTTCAATCATCTCGACTGAATTTGCAAAAGGACCAACGCAATCCAAAGAACTTGACGGCGGATATACACCTTTTCTGCTCACACGGCCAAAAGTTGGCTTTAATCCAAAAACTCCGCAGCACGCAGCGGGCATACGGATAGAGCCGCCCGTGTCGGTACCTAAAGTAAAGTCAGCTTGTTTTGCTGCAACTGCCGCAGCCGAACCACTCGAAGAACCACCTGGAATAAGTTCAGGATATTTAGGGTTGATGGGTGTACCAAAAGCATGGTTAATACCTGTAATACCAAAAGCCAATTCGTGCAAATTTGTTTTGGCAATAATTTCACAGTCAGCTTTTAAAATGTTTTTAACCACCTCAGCATCATCTTGAGCAGGTTCAACATTTAATAAAGCTCGACTACCAGCAATGGTTTTTAGACCTTGAATATCAATTGTGTCCTTGACCATCACCTTGAGCTTGCCACTTCCTTTGTACACGCTTTGGCTAATAATATTCATTCACTTTTCCATGTATTTTTATCTATTAATCAAAATATCGGAAAATTTAATGGAATTGTCAAGTATTTTTTATAATTTGTTCTCAAGGAAATATGCAAAATTTTGTTTATAATAGGATTACCCTTTTTTCACTAAGTTATTGCTTAGCTATGCTTGATCATTTAGAACAATTTCTTCCTAATAAAGAACCGTCGAGTATTCAAAACTTCCCTTTTTTTTGGGTTTCTCAAGTTAACGGAAAATATTCACAACTCATTGAAAAATCAATAAAAAAACTAGGTATTGATAATACACGCCGTAAAATCATTTTAAGTACTAATGCTTTGGGAGAAGCCAGTATTACCGATATCGCTAATCTTTCTACCTTAAAGTTAACTACGGCCACAAAAGCTGTATATCGCTTAGTAGAAGATGGAATTGTCGAAGTCTACTCTTCTACCACCGATGAACGAATTTCGATGGTGAAATTAACGGCCAAAGGTGTTGAGCTGGTTGAACAAATTAATCAAATTAGTGTGGTTACCTTGGCAGGCATCTTAAATGCTTTTTCAGAAGATGAGCTGCATAATTTAAATCACCAGTTAAAAAAATTATTTGACCTCATGCCATCAAGTTGATTATTTGACTTGATATCAGGTTAGATACGCTCAAGAGCAGCATGAAACAGTTCTTCTTTTCTCGCTGCTCTTTATCAAAATAAGTCTTAATATCAAAAAATAAATAAAAATCAGTATCTTAATTTAATAAATTATTAGTATCTGTTTACTTAACATACTTTTTAGGTATTTTAACATACTCAATAAGTAATGGAATTTTACATATAAAAAGAAAATAATAATTCCATTATCTTTAATAAACCAATTAACTCCTAATTGGATTTAGACACACTCTTCCGGTCTGTACGAGACCAAATTACTCATTTCTAGCTTATTTATTATTCTTATCTAAAGGGGGAAATATCGAAAACTTCAGAGGAATAATAAAAGTTAGATATCAATTTCTTTAAGCGTTTTATACATAAGGATTAAGTGTATGAACCAAAGTAATATCGCTGTTGAAAGGACACAAAAGAAAAGCAATGCTTATGCATGGTATGTCGTCACACTTTGTATGTTGGCATATATATTTTCATTTATTGATCGCCAAATTCTAGCGCTGATGATTGAACCCATCAAAGCAGATCTCCAACTTTCAGATACACAATTTAGCCTGTTACATGGCCTTGCCTTCTCACTGTTTTACGCGGTTATGGGTTTACCCTTAGCCTATATTGCCGATCGTTTTTCACGACCAAAATTGATTTCAATCGGGATTATTGTTTGGAGCCTAGCAACGGCAACTTGTGGTTTAAGTAAAAATTTTATTCAACTATTCTTGAGCCGTATGGCGGTCGGTGTGGGTGAAGCTGCGTTATCTCCAGCCGCTTATTCAATGTTCAGCGACATGTTTAGTAAGGACAAACTAGGTCGTGCTGTCGGAATTTATTCAATTGGTGCTTTTTTGGGTGGAGGTATTGCCTTCTTAGTTGGCGGTTATGTCATTAATTTGCTTAAAGGCGTGACACTTATTGAAGTTCCACTATTAGGGGCACTTAAAGCATGGCAAATTGCCTTTTTTGTAGTCGGTTTACCTGGCATCATTATTGGTTTGCTTTTTATTTTGACCGTTAAAGACCCTGCACGTAAAGGTCAACAGCTCAACCAAAATGGACAAGTTGACCAAGTCAAATTCTCACAATGTCTTCAGTTTATAAAAAAGCATTCTAAAACATTTGCTTGTCATTATTTAGGTTTTACCTTTTATGCAATGGCACTCTACAGCCTTACCAGTTGGACACCAGCATTTTATATTCGAAAGTTTCAACTCGCGCCGACTGAAACAGGTTATATGCTCGGTACGATTCTGTTAGTCGCAAATACATTAGGCGTATTTTGTGCAGGTTCGTTAAATGATTGGTTTATTAAAAAAGGTCGCCAAGATGCACCAATGTTCACTGGCGTAATTGGTATTGTTGGCCTGATTATTCCAATTGCATTTTTTACCCAAACAGATCAGTTATGGCTTTCAGTAAGCTTACTGATTCCTGCAATGTTCTTTGCATCTTTCCCTCTAGTAATTTCAGCAACAGCATTACAAATGTTAGCCCCAAACCAATTTAGAGCACGCCTTTCTGCTCTCTTCCTTTTGGTGAGCAACTTAATTGGACTCGGTATTGGTACAACATTGGTGGCCATTATCACAGATAAAGTTTTTGGTAGTCCGTTAATGGTGGGTTCGTCTTTATCTATTGTGGGCGGCTTATCGTGTGTACTGGCTTTGGTCCTACTTTTTAAAGGCTGCAAATTCTTTAGTGAAAGCATGAAGCTTGAAAAATTAAATTAATAGGTCTCACCTTTTGCAAAAGGTACTCTCTATCTAGACGCTTAGAGAGTACCGAAATATTCAAAATTAAGTATTGCCGAGGACTGGCATACATCTGGGAAATGGATTATGGAATTATTTCACCGTTTTAAACCACACACTTTAGCCGTTGCCACTTTATTACTGATGTGCAGCAACTCATGGGCTGCAAATCCTAATCAGCAAACTGAAGATGAATGGAAATTCACTTTAAAAAATGCCTATATCAACCGCGATTTTGATAATGATGCCCTCAAAGATACTGGCAGTTGGTCTCAGGGAGCATCTTTATTTTATAAATCAAAAATGCATGACACCCCGTTAGTCATAGCTGACAAGCCAATCACAATTGGGGCCGATGCTTCTGTTCAATACGCCGTGCGTTTAAGTTCAGACAAACATGTCGCTGACACAGTTTTGCCTTTTAATAAAGAAACACAATCTCAAGCATCAGACTATCTAAAATACGGCGCGACATTAAAATTAGGTTATGACAAAACTTTATTAAGTGTGGGTGAACTTTGGTTAGATTTACCAGTAACTGCCGTAGACGCTAGTCGCCAGTTACTCACTTCATATTGGGGAACCAACTTAAAGTCACAACTTTCAGATCAGCTTTATGCCGAAATTGGCCGAGTGGAAAAAGTGTCACCACGCAATGAAGAAGACTTTAAAAAGTTTTCGTTCACGGCAAATGGAATTACCAAAGAATCTGATGGCCTTAACTACATTGACCTGCGCTATAAATTTACGCCGTCTTTAAAGGGCGAATATTATTTTGGCAATTTAGAAGACCTCTACAACAAGCACTATGTAGGACTTGAGCATAATTGGAAACAACCTAACTTTGCGCTTACTTCTAAGTTTAAGTACTTTAATGCAAAAAATGACGGCAATACTTTTGATATCGATGCGCAGAATATTGGGGTACTAGAAACAGTTAAAGTAAAAAACCATACCTTTGGTTTGGGTTACCAACAAATTATGGGTGAATCGGCATACCCTTTACCGGATGGTTTCTTACCAGAAACCTATTTCATTAACTGGAACGCCACCGGATTCTTTAAAAAAGATGAAAAGTCTTATCATGTGATGTATGGCTATGACTTTAAAGATTATGTACCAGGCTTAAACGCGATGGTGAAATATGTTTACGGAAATGACTTTAAAGCAGCCAATGGTGAGAAGAACCATGAAACTGAATCGAATGTGATTTTAAACTACGCATTTCAGCAACCATTCTTAAAAGGCATCGCTCTTCAATACATTCGCATTGATTACAATGTTAAGCACGGCAATGACTTTTGCGAAGACCGTTTTTTTGTCAATTACACCAAAAAATTCTAATTAGAAAATACCCCCAATTTTAGGGGGTAATTTTTTATCCTAATTTATTGACCAATTTTAAAGGCAAAACCTTCATAGCAATACTCATTGGTAACCATGGCCACTGTGGTACATAAGCTTTTACAGGTTGTTTTTCGATAGCTTTGACTAAAGCTTTACATCCTGTTTTTGCATCGACTTCAAAAGGTAAATGTTTAGCGCCTTCATTCATTTCAGTTCGGATGTAACCCGGGAAAATGGTTGAGACTTTAATTGGGGTATCTAATAATTCAGCACGAATACCCTCGGCCAAGTGAGCAACCGCGGCTTTACTTGCAGCATAAGTCGATAAATGTTTTGGTAATCCACGCATCGCACTCATGGATGACATCACCACCAAGTGACCTGCATTTTGCGCTCTAAAAATTTCAATCGCTGCCTCACATTGTGCTAAAGCAGAAATAAAGTTTGTTTCGGCCGTGGCTTTGTTAATTTCAAAATTACCTTTACCAATACGACGGCCATTTCCGACTCCCGCATTTACAATAATTCGGTCTAAATAGCCAAACTCTTGTTTAAAGGCGCGAAATACTTCAAAAACCTGATCGTAATTGGTGACGTCCAGACTTTTTGCAATTACTTTAATACCGTACTCGTTTTCAAGTTCAGTTTTTAAAGTTTCTAATCTGTCTAAACGGCGTGCACAAATCGCCAAGTTATAACCTTTGGCTGCAAATTCATGCGCCATACCCGCGCCCAATCCAGAACTTGCACCTGTAATTAAAATTGTCTTTGCCATGCTTTTATCCTTATTTTAAATCCATGTCAGTAAATCTGGACGTTCAGCTTTTATAAAATGATGTTCATTTAAACTTAACACCTGAGCTTCATTTCCAACCAAACGTAAAGTCGTGAGGCTTGTATTGGTAATTGCCCAATTCAAAGCAAAAGTCCGATTAGGGCTCAGTTCCAGCAATTTTCCAATGGCTACAGAAATCACCCCACCAGAGGTAAAAACGACTGCATAGCGAGGTTTAGTTTTTGCTAACTCATCACAAAGTTGCTGCAATGCTGTTTCGACTCTTTCTTTAAAATGTGGCCAAGACTCATCATATTCATGATGAAAATCGCCATCGGTCCATCGCCCAATGGCACCTTCAAATATTTTGGCAAGATATGCGCGTGGATTCTGTTCTTGCGCCACGTCAGCCTTTAACAGCTCAGGCTGTTCAAAACGTGGCTCATAACGTGCAAAAACCTGTTGATGGTTAAACTCATTCCATAAATTATTATGATGAATTACCGCATTTGGAAAGCATTCATTTAGTGCGAGTTTTGCAGTCTGCTCATGACGCTGCATAGTTCCAGCAACCACATAAGGTTGTTCTTTCAATATTTGCTTAAAATATTGGCCTAACAAAGTCGCCTGAGCCTCACCATTTTCAGACAGCTCATCGTAGTTACTTTTACCAAACGATGCCTGTCCGTGTCTTACCAGATAAATTGTGGTCATTTTCTTAAAATACCCTGTATTTTCTGTAGAGATTGCTGAGCAAATTCAGATTCTTGCAATTTTTGCTGTGCGATAAGTTTTAAAGCTCGGATATGTAGCGCATGAATCACGATCCAGAAATCTTTAAATGCAGGATTTCGAGTTTGTTTATGGTAATAACGATAATAGATTTGCTGGGCAATCACTGCTAAACGGAATACACCAAACACTTCATAAAAAGCCCAGTTTTGAGGCTCCAATCCTGTTTTTTGTAAATAATACTCAACGACTTTTTTACGAGAAAACATTCCCTTTAAATGAGTAGGCTGACGGCGTGTCGACTTAAAAATCATATTGTCCGTAGACTCAACCCAATAGGCTAAGGCACTTCCCAAGTCCATTAATGGATCGCCCAAGGTCGCCATTTCCCAATCGAGCACGCCAATCACTTCAGTTGGATGTTCTGGATCTAAAATCACATTATCAAAACGCCAATCATTGTGAATAATGCAAGTCGTAGAGTCTTGAGGGATATTATCGTTTAGCCATTTTCGAACATATTTAAATGATGGTACGTTGATTGTGCGGACTTTTTCATAGCGCTTATCCCAACCCTCAACTTGTCTGCGGCAATATCCGGTTCCTTTGCCAAGTTCAGCTAAAGGCGTGTTCTCATAAGGAACTTGATGTAATTCAATCAACTTATCAATAACGTTTACGCAAAGCTCATGAACATTTTCTTCATTAAAGCCAAGCTCAGGCGGTAATTTTGCACGAGGAATAATTCCTTCAATGCGTTCCATCACATAAAAATCACAGCCAATGACCGATTCATCCTGACAAAGTGCAACCATTTTAGGAAGCACCGGATAATAAGGCGCAAGATTTTTTTGCACCATATATTCACGGGCCATATCGTGGGCCGATTTCGCTTTTGTTCCTTTTGGAGGACGACGTAAAATTAAATCGGTATTTTCATACTTTAAACGATAAGTCCAATTCGACGCCCCACCTGTATATTGAGTAACGACCGCTGGGCCAACCAACTCAACACCTTGGTTTTTTAACCAGTTTTCAACTGCCCCAATATCAAGTTCTTCACCTTCACATACTTCACCGCCTATATCAATTACCGACATCTTCACTTCCTTTAAACTTATACTTTCTTATGACGACCGAAATAACCACGTTTGGCCAACTCTAATTTGGCAATCATGCCTTTATGTACTTCATCTGGACCATCAGCTAAACGTAAACTGCGTGCTTGGGCAAAGAAACCCGTTAATGGCGTATCTCTTGAAACGCCCGCACCGCCATGTAGCTGAATTGCCATGTCGACTACTTTTTCTAAAACACTCGGAGCGACCACTTTAATTGCAGATATTTCTGTTAAAGCGGCCATATTTCCTAAAGTATCCATTTTATAAGCAGCATACAAGGTTAAAAGTCTGGCTTGATCTATGGCTACCCTTGCATCAGCTACGCGTTCAAGGTTCCCACCAAGTTTTAAAATTTCTTTGCCAAACGCTGTTCTAGACATGCCTCGATCAATCATAAGCTCTAAAGCTTTTTCAGCAGCTCCAATACAACGCATGCAATGGTGAATACGCCCTGGTCCTAAACGACCTTGTGCAATCTCAAAACCTTGGCCCGCTCCACCAATAAAGTTTTCAAGAGGCACTCGAACATTATTAAAATGGACTTCACCATGTCCATGTGGTGCATCGTAGTCACCAAACACAGGTAACATACGTTGAATTTCGACACCCGCCGTGTCAATCGGTACTAAAACCATAGAATGTTGATGATGGCGGCCTTTAGTTTCATCTGGAGTATGTGCCATAAAAATAATGACTTTGGCATTTGGGTCACCTAAGCCAGACGACCACCACTTTTTGCCATTTAAAACAATTTCATTACCATCAATGAGTGCAGTCGCTTGCATATTGGTTGCATCGCTTGAAGCAACATCTGGTTCAGTCATACAAAAAACAGAACGAATTTTTCCGTCCAATAAAGGTTCTAACCATTGCTGTTTTTGCTGTTCACTGCCATTGCGCCATAACAATTCCATATTTCCTGTATCTGGTGCATTACAGTTAAAAACGGTAGGTGCCAATAAGCTGCGACCAGTCAATTCAGCTATGTGGGCATATTCTTGAACAGTTAACCCTGCCCCTAGCTTTTCATCTGGTAAAAACATATTCCAAAGGCCAGCTTGCTTTGCTTTAGATTTTAAAGTTTCTAAAAGCTCGGGCCATTGCCATTTTTTCCAGTTTCCATCTGGATTTAACTCGTGAACTTCTTCCCAAAATTTTGCTTCAACAGGTTCTATTTCTTCTAAAATAAATTTTCTTGTTCGCTCAGTAAAATCCTGAGCTTTTTTTGAGAGTTCAAACATTCTTTTTCCTTTACATCATTATCTGGTCTTTACATCAACATAACTTGAAACTTAATATGAATGAAATGATTTTATTAAATACCGCCACATGAATAATATTCATAACCTGCATGGTCTAGACTTAAGTTTTTTCCATCGAATTGATATCAATTTATATCCGCTATTTATCGCAATTTATGAGCAAAAAAGTATTTCAAATGCGGCAAGTAGTCTCAATATTACGCAGTCAGCAGCAAGTCATGCTTTACAACGACTACGCCAACAACTTGAAGATGATGTATTTATACGTGTAGGCAATAAAATGTCTGCAACGCCTTTTGCAGAACAGATTTACCCAACTGTAAAGCAAGCACTTTTAACGATTCAAAATATTAGCCAACAGAAACATGTCTTTGATCCAACTAGTTTAAAAAGCTTAAAAATCGCCGTTCATGATGAAATTGAGCCTATTATTCTTCCAAGGCTTGCTCAACATTTTCAAAATCTTAATTTAGATATGCAATTTGTCAGTATGAAGCTAGATCGAAAACACATTACGGCGGACTTGGCGACGCAGCAGCTCGATTTCGTAATTGACCTAGAACAATACTTGTCTCCCAAAATTACCTTTGACCATTTAGTAACAGATGAGTTCATCATTTGCAGTCAACTTAAAGAAGTCGATTTATCTCGTTATATTAATGGACGGCACATTGGTGTTTCGTCACGCCGTACAGGTGCTTTACTTGAAGATATTTATTTAAAACAACACCAAAAAATTTCAAGAAATGTATTTATGCGCTGTCAAAACTATTCAACGGCGTTACAAGTTTTGGGAGCTCAAGCCGATGCAATATTGACCATGCCTCGTATGATTTTGCAGCATTTATCTTATAGTCCTGAAATTTGCTTACATTCTCTGCCTTTTGAGATAACCAATATTAAAATGGGTATGTTTTGGCACGAAGATTTAAGGGATAATTTAAGACATCAATTTTTGCGACATGAAATTATTAAACTTTTTCAGTAAAGCAAATTGATCTACTAAGCTTCTATCGTACAAGGACCAGTAATGAGTAAAGATGAACGGATAATCCAGAATCAGGACAACAAAAAAACGATTCGTCATGAAGATTACATTGCTGGCATTGGTAAAGGCATGGCGATTTTAGATAGTTTTAGTAGTAATCAACATCGTTTAAATATTTCTATGGCGGCTGAAAAAACCGGACTCACCCGAGCGGCAGCAAGACGACACTTATTAACATTAGAATATTTAGGTTATCTTGAGTCAGATGGTCACTATTACTATTTAACCCCGAAAGTTCTTAAATTTTCAGGAGCTTATTTAGGTGCAGCTCAACTTCCAAAAGTGTCTCAGCCTTTGTTAAATCTTCTAACTAACCAAACTTCTCTCATTTATTCAGTGATGGTGCTTGATGGTTATGAGGCCATTACCATTGCCCGTAGTGCTGCCCACCAACAAACCGACCGTGTAAATCCATATGGTTTACATTTGGGTAACCGCTTACCTGCTCATGCGACATCGGCGGGTAAAATTTTACTGGCACATTTAAGCCAGCAAGAACAATTGGACTGGCTTCAAAAATATCCTCTTCAGCGTCTAACCAAATATACGCATGTCGAAAATGATAAATTTTTAGAATTACTAAAAGAAATTCGAGAGCAAGATTGGTGTTATTCACGTGAAGAACACGAATTAGGTGTTCATGCGCTTGCGGTACCAATTTATGGACAAGACTTTAAAGTGGTTGCAGCTTTAAATATTGTTTCTCCAACTATGAAAACAACTGAAGAATATTTAATCCAACACATTTTGCCTTTATTGCAAGAGACTTCGCGGGATTTAAGACAAGTTCTTTAAATCTTATTTAGGCTATTTTACAGAGTTAATTTTATTAATTTCTTAGGCTATTTGAACACGTAAACGATCTAAATGAAACTGCTTAGGCTATTTCTAAAAGTAATTGAATGGAATTTTCAAATAACGGATGCCATTTGATTCTGGTTCTGGAAAGTTTCCACCGTTCATATTAATTTGAATTGAAGGCAGAATTAATTTTGGCATTGCCAACGTAGCATCTCTTTCTTGGCGCATTCTTATAAATGAGTCTTTGGAAACTCTTTGGTTTAAATGAATATTGCTTTGCTTTTGAGTTCTAATATCTGTTTGACAGACATATTCATCACGGCCTTCGGGTTTATAGTCATGGCATAAAAACATGCGCATGTTGTTAGGAAGTGTATAAAGTTTTTGTACCGAATCATAAAGTGCAGCGGCACTTCCTTTAGGAAAATCGCATCTAGCAGAACCATAATCAGGCATAAATAAAGTATCGCCGACAAAAACAGCATCACCAATCACATAGCTCAAGCAAGCAGGTGTATGCCCTGGTGTAGGAATGTTATAGGCATCTAACTCTCCTATTTTAAAATGTTCATGATCTTCAAATAAATAATCAAAAGGTTGATTTTCATTAAATTTCTTAAAATCAAAATTATAAATAGCAGAAAATGTTTCTTGGACGATTGAAATCTTTTGACTAATCGCAATTGTACCACCCAATTGAGACTTTAAATATTGAGCCGCGGTCATATGGTCGGCGTGGACGTGAGTTTCTAAAATCCATTGTACTTTGAAGTTTTGCGCCAAGACATAATCGATAATTAAATCAGCGTTGGTTGTTTTTGTAGTTGCTGAAGCTGCGTCGTAGTCAAGCACACTATCAATAATCGCGCATTGACGAGTCGCTAAATCTGCAACAACATAGCTAAAAGTATTGGTGTTTTCATCAAAAAAATCTTTTACTAGAGGTTGTTGCATAAGTTTAATTTCCTTTATTTAAAACTCGGTAAATAAACATTCCTAATAACATTGCGACAATAAAATAAAGCGCTTCAAAATGTCCTAATCCGATAAGTGTTAAAGCTGGCGCTGGACATATTCCAGCTATTCCCCAGCCTATCCCGAAAATAAAAGCACCAGCAATTAGCCTTTGGTCAATCTGTGTATTCATTGGTAATTGAATTTGTTCATTAAGGATTGTTTTAGGACTTTTAATAGCCTTTTGAAATGGAATAAATGCCACAGCAATCGCGCCTAACATCACAAACATTAAGCTAATATCCCACTGCCCAAAGATATCTAAAAAACCTAATACTTTTTCAGGATTAGACATGCCCGAAATCATTAAGCCCAATGAAAACAAACTACCAAATATAAAAGCCAAAATGTTTTTCATGACATTACCCCAAAACATGACGAACGATATAAACAGTTAACATGCCAGCAAACATAAAAACTGCTGTTGCTATCATGGAGCGTTTTGACAATCTGCTCATCCCACAAATACCATGACCACTTGTACAACCTGATCCAAGGCGAGTACCAAAACCAACCAATAAACCTGCTAAAATAAGAGCAAACATATTCGCTTTAATTTCAATTTCGGGTTGAAAAAAATAGCCATAAATAAAGGGTGTAATAATTAATCCAGCAATAAACCAGAATGCGGAGCCTTTAAAGATATCTTTAGACGGATTAATGATTTGAGCAAGCAAACCACTAATTCCAGCGATGCGACCGTTTACATATAAATAACCGACTGTTGCAATGCCCAGTAGCAAACCACCTAAGAAAGCATAAACAATATTTGACATGTACTTACCCAAACAATATATGTTTTTATAATATGTATTATACGCTTATTCTTTTAGAAATACTTAAGAGAAAACTCCTAAGTATATAAATTTTCTTAACAAGAAAAAGCCCCAAAAGTTTGGGGCTTTTATCGTTAGATTAAATCTTTGATACCTAATTGTTCAGGTAACTTTTCCATAACTTTATTTAATCTGTTGTTTGCTGGAGAAATACAACCTGTGTAATGGCTTAATTTTGTTTCAGTACCATTAGGTTTAATCCAAGTAATGTAATAGCTAGACATGTCAGTTGCAGTTTGCTGGCAACCCGCAGTTTTTGATTGAGTTCCTGTTTGAGGACGATAAGTTTTTAATTCACTGGCAAGTTTTTGATAATCTTTTACACTACCTTGGATTTCTTTAACACCAAGTGTTTTTGTATATTGTTTACCTTCAAATCGAATTAAACCAGTAGGTGTTACTTCTACAGAGTATATTGGACATGCACCAAAACATGGACTAGAAGCATAACGAATTGTTTCTTGTGTATTAGGTGCTTGCTGAACAGAAGCACAACCCATTAAAGCTAAACCAGATAAAGTTGCAAGAACTAAAAATCTCATTACATCACCTATTATTATCAAGTGGCTTTAATCTAACAAATCATATCTAAATTGTCATTAAAGACTCATTTTTCGTCTCTTTATTTAGTAATGCTTAGGCTATTTTCAGATTTTTATAAAATTAGGATAGAATGCACATAAAAAAAGGCCCATCTTTCGATGAGCCTTAAGCCAATTAAAGCTTAAATTCCTGAAATACAAATTATTACTGGGTAGTAATAACCTGCGCCGACCATTCTAGCGTAATGCAATAAATTATATAAATATAATATAAATATATATTTACGCTCGTTTTTCCAACAAAAAAAACTGGTTTTTGATGATTAAAAACTGAATAATGTTTATTTTTAATTAAAATTCACGATCTTAAGTTAAACAAAACTTAATAAATTTTTAAAGTTTATTTATAGTTAAAACATTATAAAAAATTGCTTAATAGTTAGGCTATGACTAGTGTTCGTGTCGAATCGTTTATAAGAATTTTCTAAGTTTAGTAATAACTTCAAGCACTTTTTTACTATTTGGTAAAGCTATCTAACTAAAAATATATAATTTCTATAAATACCTTAATATAAAAAAAGATATAAAAAAATAAGGGCAAAAGAAAATTTATCCTTTTGCCCTCTTTAATCACTTCTCTAAGCTATATGCGATTACATAATCACCGTGGTCAGGAGACTGACGTGCACCTCCCGCAGAAACAACCACATACTGTTTACCTGTTTTAGGCGAAACATAGCTGATAGGTGTTCCTTGGCTACCAACAGGCATACGTGACTTCCAAAGTTCTTTACCTGTAGAAGAATCAAAAGCACGTAAATAGTAATCTTGAGTTGCAGCAAAGAATACTAAACCACCCTGAGTTGCCATTGGGCCACCAATAGTCGGCATTCCAATTGGTGCTTTCAAGCCCATCTTAATACCCATAGGTCCCGTGTCTTCGACTGTACCCAATGGTACTTGCCATGCAACTTGACGAGTTTTCATGTCAATTGCCGTCATGGTACCAAATGGTGGTTTTTGACAAGGAATACTTAAAGCAGACATAAAGCGGTTTTTATTCACTTTATATGGTGTACCTTTCATTGGTACCGCGCCCATACCTGTATTTACTTTTTCACCGCCACTCGCCTGAATCTTAATATCTTCAGGTGTTTGTTTAATCAATTGAACCCACAAACCAAGACGCATATCGTTTACAAACATGTAACGATGTGTTGGATCGAAAGCAATACTACCCCAGTTCATACCACCTAAAGAACCTGGGAAACTTAATGAAATATCAGTACCCGGTGCAGTGAATAGACCTTCGTAACGCATTGACTTAAAGTTAATACGACACATAAGTTGGTCAAACGGCGTTGCGCCCCACATATCTGACTCGGTTAAAGTCTGATTACCAATTTGAGGCATTTCAACAGAACGAGGTTGAGTTAAACTGTATTGTTCACCTGGAATATTTGCAGCTTTAACAGGCTGTTCAATCACTTTAGTTAATGGTTTGCCTGTAACTCGGTCAAGAACAAAGAATTGTCCCGACTTGGTTCCAATCACAACTGCTGGTTTAGTCGTACCATCTTTTAATGGGAAGTCGACTAGACTCGGTTGCATTGGTAAGTCAAAGTCCCATAAGTCGTTGTGAACAGTTTGATATACCCACTTCTCTTTACCTGTTGTCGCATCAAGTGCTAAAACTGAAGTGTTGTATTTATGGTCTAATGGATTACGGTTACCACCCCAAATATCAACAGATGAACTACCCATAGGTAAGAAGACTATATTCATTTGCGGGTCATAAGACATAGCAGCCCAAGAGTTTGCCGAGCTACGTTTATACGTTTCACCTGGTTTTAGAACATGATTAGGATCAGGATTACGAGGGTCAAATGCCCAGCGCAGTTTACCTGTAATCACATCATAACCACGGATAACACCACCCGGCATATCCGCTGCTACGTTATCGGCAATACGGCTACCCACCACAATGGTTGTACCTGCAATCGTTGGTGCAGAAGTGACTTCAAAACGTGGAGCTTTTGTTCCATCGCCTAAGCCTTCGAGTAGATTAACTGTTCCATTCACACCAAAGTCTGCACAGCGCTCACCAGTATCTGCATTCACTGCAATTAAACGAGCATCTGGAGTATTGGTATATATACGACGTGGACATGCTGTATTGGTCGCAACTGTAGTTACTGCATTCGCACCAGCCAAAGTTGGTTGAACAAGTGGTTTAGTCGAATCAAAGTATGCAACACCACGGCAACGTTCCCATGCATCGGCTTTAGAGTTTACTTCAGCTTTCCAGAGTTGCTTGCCCGAATCAGCATCGATTGCAAAAATGTTGTTATGTGGTGTACATAAAAAGACTTTATTTTCAACTTGTAGTGGGGTCATTTGGTCTTCAGCACCATTACCACTACCCGTTGTAAAATCACCCGTTCTAAAACGCCATGCTTCTTTTAGTTTATGAACGTTATCTCGGTTAATTTGGTCGAGAGCAACAAAACGGCTACCACCCGTATCATTTCCATAATTTTCCCAATTCACCTGTTTTTTAGCAGGGTCAACTGGCACTAAAGGTAGCTTTTCACCTGAGCTTGCTACTGTCGGGTGCGGTTGAAACATTTGGTAAAGCGCAATCAACATACCTATAACAACTAGGCCAGCAACACCATACGCTGGAGCTGCCGATCCATTTTGGAATTGATAACGTCGAATTGAAGGTAAGGTAAACAGTAACGCAGCAAAAAGACCGGCAGGAAACATTAAGCGCGAAAATAACGACCAAAATTCCCATCCAGCATCAATAAATGACCAAATTACGGTACCAACAAAAACAGCCGCAAAAATCCAGACACCCAGTGCTTTTTTACGGAAGATGCTAATTGCCGAAATGGTTATAAACAGTCCTGAGATAAGGAAATACCAAGAGCCGCCGAGTGATACTAGTTTTCCACCACCTATGATATAGAAAACACCAGTTGCCAATAAAACAAGACCTAATATAAAACACCATATTTTGAATAAGATATGAAACTTAGAATCTGGCTCAGACATAGATCCTACTCCACATATACTGAATCCGAATAGTTCAAGCATTTGGGCCAGTTAAACTATGTCTAACCAGCCATCAATATTGTTAAAAATTGACTTTCACACTCAGACCCGCCACCCAGGCATCGTCAACCTCTTTTACACCAGCAGGTTGATGGATATATTGAATATTTGGACGCAACATGACAGCTGGAGACCATTGATAGGTATAGTTCAGCTCAATGTTTAATTCGTCGTCTTGAATTGGAATATAGTTCAATGCGATCGGATCATAGCTATAGTATCCACGACTTTCGTTTGTTGCGATTTGCTTATCTTTAGCGCGATCATTAATCACATAATTGGCAATACCAAATCCAATCGAGTCATTTGGACGGCTATCAAATGGCCCTTTATACCAAAGCGCAAGTTGTTGAGTACTTTGAACAAAAGTTGTTGCTTTATCATTTACAACGCCATTAAATGTTACGTATAAACCACGTTTTGGATCTTGGCCGTTATTGGTAAGTTGTTGTTGAGCATTAATCCAGAAACTTTGTTTCCCGTCATGAACCTTACCCGCAGTTTTAACATCATTCGCTTCCGCGGTTGAGTACATCGCACCTACTTTATATTCACCCTGTAAACCATTAAAAGCAGCAAGTTTTGGTCTCCATGTGAGCTCAACTGGTATGTTTGCACCCTTCACATTGTTCATATCCAGATTAAAACCATCACTATTTGATGCTGTTTTAATATTATCTGGATTTACCTCATACGCACCAATTCCTATAGTCCACTCAGGTGCAAACTGATATTTTACGTTTGCGCCCCAAGTACTTACAGGTGAGTTAAACCAAATTGAACCGATTGATTTTCCTACCTGTCCACCACAAAGTATCAAGTTCTGAAACTCACAGTGCGAACTATTAAAATCCTCTGACATGCCCATACGGCCAAGTTTGACTTGTACAGTATTGTCAGCAAAGCCTTTTTTGATCCATGCTTGAGATAAACGCCAGATTTTTCCACGACCATAAATTTCTTGCACATTGCTTAATTGGCTAGAGCGTGGATCTTTAATACGCTCTAAAGTAAGCGCATTACCGTCACGTTTAGTAACAACGAGACTTGCTGTTGTATCGTTCCACCCAGCAATTTTTTCTAAATCTAGGTTTGCACCCAAGGAGAGTTGTGCAGCATTTTCAAAAGTATTGCTGCCGTTATACCCGCCATCTAAATTTGTGGCACTTTGGCTCATAATAGAAGCTGTAAATTTATAGCCCTGTTGCTCTAATTGCTGACGTTTTCCATTCCAATCACCAAGCAACCATTGACGGTCTTGTGACCACGGTTCATTAGCAAGCGTAAATTGGCTACCTAATACAGCGAGTGTTAAAACACTCAATTTCATTACATTTGGCATTTTAAATCCTTTTATCTTTTCTAAATGCGCCTCTGTTTGAGGAGCTTTATTTGTTGTTATTTAACTTGGGTAAAGCCAAGCTCAGAAGTTGCACCAAAGTGATCTGTTACACTCACTGAAATTGATGCAACTTTGACACTTGGTTTCCAATTGGCTTTTGCATTGCCTTGTGCGTCTGTAGCAACTGTTATTGTTCCTAAATATTGCTCAGCTTCTTTTGAAGTCGCTTTTTGGTTGCCAAAAAACTCAACTTGATAGCGCTGGTTTGGTAAACCATTAACTTCGATATTAATTGAACCATTATTTGCTGTTAACTTAGGTGCTTTAATACCCTGATTAGGTTGAGGATTACAGCCTTGTTCATATGGTTGAGTACAAGTTTTCTGTAATTTAGATGGCTCAATCACTACACCGCCACCGCGTGAACCAACAAAACCTTCATGTTCAAGTGCAGGTACACCAAACACAATTGCACCTAAACGCTGATTTGGCACACATGATCCACCAGCTTCACAGCGTTTAATATCTTTAGAATTGTCCCAAATTAAGTTTTTAGTCAATGTAATTCTTGCATTAGCATCTTTTTCTGAGCGAATGGCAACACCAATACGGTTACCATGAACTTTATTGCTATCAAGAATGTTACCATCACCAGTCATATTTAGACCAATCGAGTTATTGGTCATTTCATTGTAGGCAATATAGTTACGCTTGCCCCAATTAATCTGTAAGCCATCCGAATAATTTTCAAATTTATTACCAACTACAGCATTGTCATTGCCCCACAAGATTTCGATACCTTGTGAAGGCTCTGGGTTTACTTTAGTAGAAATAAAATGGTTATTTGCAATCAGGTTAAAAGCAGCACCACGTGTTAGCTCTAAACCATCACCATTGTCTTGGAAAATGTTATCTAAAACTTTGTTATTATTTGTAGTGGTTGCTGTCGGATTACCTTTACCATCATCGCCCGTAATCATGACACCAGCACCGCCATAGTTATTACTAATACGGTTATCCTGAATAAGGTTATTGCTTGAACGGTTAACCAATACCCCAATACAGAAGCGATGGATATCTAATCCTTTTAAAGTCACGTTATTGACGTCACGCAGTACAAAACCCGGTAAAGTCATAGTACGAACATTGGTGCCGTACTGCTCAGGGTTTGCACCAGGACAAGCTTTTGCACCTTCGCCTTTAATGTAATTTGAACCATCAATTGCGATGTATTCACCAGTTTTATCCCACTCTGTACCAATGATTTTAACTGGAGCTTTAATTTCAGGAAGTGCGCTATTTAATTTAATCGCATAAGGTGCTTTGCCTACCGCCTGAATCAAAATATCACTTGCTTCACTTGGGTTAGCATTAGCTTGCTCAATTGCCCAGCGTAAAGAACCTTTGTTGCTATCATCTTGATAACGGTCAACAACATAAGTTTGTGCTGCGGTTATTCCTGAAACCATTAAACCTAATGCAAGAGTAGTTAAACGTAATGTATTCATTTCATCATATCCTTATGATTTATGGGTTTGTTGGTTGAACAGTTTGTAAAATTTGTTTGAGCTTAGTCACATCGATTTGACCCGGCGCAGAAGCCTGACCAATCATGCCAAAGCTATAACTTCCGCCCATATTGGCAGTTGCAACACGAGAAATCGTACCTAATTGCCCCATCGACATTGTCAATAATGGCTTAGTGGTTTGCTGACTTACTTTTAAAGTGGCATTCATTAAAGTGAAGACGTCTTGTTTAGATTTCGGCATTACCGCAATTTTGAGAATATCTGCACCCATCTGATCTTGTTTTAATAAGCGTTTTTCAATTTCATCTTGGCTTGGTGTTTTTTGGAAGTCATGATTAGACATAACAACCAGCACTTCCTTTTGATGTGCTTTTTGAACAATCTCTGAAACTACTTTTTGATCACGGAACATTTCAACATCTAACCAGTCCATGAACGGATTTTTTAAATAAGCTTGATAAGTCTTCCCATAATCAGCATCGCTAATTTCGAGCTGACCACCTTCATTTTTAGTACGAATGGTGGCGATCATTGGCTTATGACCTAAAATCTTTTTCAATTCATGTCCTAATGCAATCACTTGTTTTGTATCACTTGCAAAACTGAGTAAATCGATACGAAACTCAGCTAAATCAGCATCTGCTGTATTTGCAATAACTTGAGCTTGAGCTAAAGCTTGCTCTTTAGTTTTTGCAGTGATCGGAACAATCGTTTTAACTGTTGTCATAGCAGGTTGTGTCTGGGCAGCCAAAGCAACAGGTTCAGCATTCACCTGTGCTACAAAAAATGGGAGTGCAAGCAAACTTAAGCTTAATAATGTTTCCATTTTCATATCATTCATCCTTAAAAAGGCTACACATATCCATGAATAATCAGGTGTAGCCTTAGGTGTTCCTTAAATATCAAAAAATACGGTTTCGTCATCGCCTTGAATACGAATATCAAAACGGTAAACAACTTCACCATTTTCTTCAGAACGTTTAGCAACAAGAGTTTGGCGACGCGGTGCCCACTCAATGCTATTTAAGATCGGATCATTATTATTTGCCTCAGCTTCATCGTCAAAATAAACACGTGTATGAAGACCTAAGTTAATACCGCGAGCGAAAATGACTAATGCAATATGTGGTGCCTGAGTTGAATCTTTACGGCCAACTGTCGCGCCTGGTTTAATCGTATTGAAACTCCAAACGCCCGTTTCAAAGTCAGCACCTGTACGGCCCCAGCCCTGAAATGCAGGATCAGCTTTTTGCTCACGTGTATCGGCATGACTTGGATAAATACCATTTGCATCAGCCTGCCAAATCTCAATGAGTACATCTCGTAACGGTAGACCTAAACCGTCAAATACTTGACCTTCAAGACGAATGCGCTCACCTTTAGTCTGATCTTGCACCAACTGGTTATTAAAATTGTTTTCAAAGACTTCAATATTTGCTTGTTGTGGCAATAACCCAATATGAACGTAAGGACCACCTGTTTGAGATGGAGTTTCTTTTAATTCCTGAAAATTCCAGTTGTTCATGCTCGTGCTCCTGATTAAGTCAATTCGTTTTCGAAGTAAGTCGCTCGACGACCACGCAAAGTGATGTCAAAACGGTAACAACGGCTATCGGCTTCGATAAAGTTGTTTTTATCTTCTAGCGCTATCAAGGCACGACGTTGATCTTCAGAAGAAATTGTTTTTAAAATCGGGCAAGTGTCGATAAGAGTGTCGCCTTCAAAATAAAATTGCGAAATTAAACGCTGAGCCCAACCATCTGCAATTAAAGAGAAATGGATATGGGCAGGACGCCATTCATTAATACGGTTACGCCATGGATATGGACCCGGTTTAATGGTACGGAAAATATAAAAACCGTTTTCGTCAGTTAAGGTACGACCACAACCACCAAAGTTAGGATCCATTGCACCAATATACTTATCGTTTGGATGGCGATAGCGACCAGAAGCATTGGCTTGCCATACTTCTAAAAGTGCATTTTTTACAGGACGACCAAATTGATCACGAACATAACCATGCACAATGACACGCTCACCAATTGGTAAACCATCTTTGGCATAGTTCAAAATCAAGTCGTTATCTTTTGGACCGAACAAGTTTGAAGAAAAATGCGGCGCAGTAACTTCGGTTAGAGTCTCGTTAATAGAGATCAATGCATTTTTTGGCGAACGCAATACACTTGTTTTATAACCTGGCGTATACGCTGGTGGATGATCATCTGTATTACGTTGGGCGTAAGCACCCCAGCTATGTTGTGACATCTTTATCTCCTTAATCCTGTTCTTTCGCTGCAATTGGGTTTACTTCTATTCCCAACTCTTTAAAGACTTCTTCAGCCATATGCATTGCAGCATTTGCAGCAGGTAAACCTGCATAGAGTGAGCTATGTAAGATCAACTCTTTTAAATCTTCTTTAGTTACACCATTGTTGAAACAAGCGCGTAAATGCATGCGTAGCTCATCTTCACGACCAAGTGACAATAAAATTGCGATAGTGACTAAACTACGTGTATGACGCGGTAGGCCCGGACGCGACCACACCTCACCCCATGCGTAACGGCTAATAAAGTTTTGAAAATCTTGGTTAAAGTCATTTAAGTTTTGCAAAGACCGACCAACATGCTTTTCACCCAAAACTTCAGTCCGCACCTCAATGCCTTGTTTATAGCGTTGTTCATCATTCATCGTGATAGACCTCTATTAAGTTGCATCGGTATGCGCAACAAGTGATTTAACAAATACAGCAACAGCCGCAGCAGACGCCGGAATTAGTAATAAGCTAAGAATGGCAGTAAATGACCAATCATTACCAAGTAATACAGCCCCAATCCAAGCACCAAATACCGCACCGAAACGACCAATACCTGTCATCCAAGACACACCCGTAGCACGGCACTGCGTTGGATAGAAACGAGCACTCAAAGCTGGCATTGAAGATTGTGCACCGTTAATTGCGATACCAGCACAAAGCACCAATAGAGCAAGTAATGTTGAGTTTCCTAAGCTTTGCCCAACAGCAATCGCAAAAAGACCTGCTGCAAAGTAGAAAATGGCAATGACACGGTTCGGGTTGAATTTGTCCATCGCCCAACCGATGAACAATGCACTTACCACACCACCGAACTGGAATAATCCACCGATAAATGCAGCACGTTCCATTGAAGCACCCGTTTCACGCATCAATGTTGGTAACCAGCTTGTAAGCAAGTAAACAACTACTAAGCCCATGAAATAGGTCAACCAAAGTAAAAGTGTTCCTTTTGCATATGGTTTAGAAAACATAATGCCAAAGACATTTTTCTTTTGAGCTGTTTCAGTTTTCTCTTCAGGTACATGAAATGCAGTGGCATCTTGAACCTGAGTTGGTGCTATATGATTTAAAATTTTGCGTACTTTTTCTGGGTTTTTACCTTTAACAATTAAGAAGCGGTAAGATTCAGGTAAAACTAAAACCACTAGAACCATTAAAATTAAAGGTGACCAACCACCAAGTAAGAATAGACTGTGCCAACCATAGGTCGGAATGAGCCAACTGCTAATAAAACCACCTGTTGCCATACCTAAGTTGTAACCACAGAACATACATGTCACGAGCAGTGAACGAATGCGAGTTGGACAGTATTCAGAAAACAATGTAGTGGCATTTGGCATCGCTGCACCCAAACCAATACCTGTCAAAAAGCGTAAAACGACAAGGCTATCTAAGTTGGTTGCATAAGCAGAAGCTAAGGTAAAACCACCAAATACAAGCATAGAAATAGCTAGAACAATTTTCCGGCCAAAGCGGTCGGCTGTTGGGCCAGAAACCAAAGCTCCAATAATCATTCCACCAAGTGCAGCACTCATTACTGGACCTAACTGAGAGCGATCAACACCCCAGTCCTGAGCCAATGCTGGTGCAATAAAACCCATTGCAGCTGTATCGATACCATCAGTAAAAATAATCAAGAAACAAATAATTGCGATCATCCACTGATACTTACTGAGTGGTGCATCATTAATTAGTGCTTGAGCATCGATACTTTTGTTTGGTGTAGCGTAATCCTGAGACGCCATATTTGCCTCCTTAAGGCCAATTCCTTTTAAACTACTAAGCTATTAGATTTGCTGAATAAACCTAGTCAATTCCTGAGTAAATCTTTGCGGTTGCTCAATATTAGAAAGATGAGATGCTTCCAATTTAGCGAGCTGACTATTCTTAATAGCCTTCTGCATAAACTCAGCATCGACTACTGTAGTTACTGGATCTTCTGTTCCTGCAATGAGCAATACCGGAATTTGAATTTCTCCAATTTCATCTCTTAAATCAGCATGTGCTAAAGCACGACACGCATTGGCATAACCTTGTGCTGGTGTGTTTGCCAGACTTTGAATCGTCGTTTGTGCAACTACATTATGTTGATAGTCGAATTTTTCGCTAAACCAACGTGTGTGCGTGGTTTTTACCAATTCAGCGAGCCCATTTTGTTCTACTGATTCGGCACGACTTAACCACGCTTCAGCCTGTCCAATTTTGGCTGCCGAGTTCGCAACGGTAATACTTAGAAAGCGCTCTGGATAATGAATACCCAACCAAAGCCCTGTAATTCCGCCCATTGAAATTCCACAAAAATGGGCTTTTTCAATATCTAAGGCATCTAAAATATCAACAACATCTTCAGCTAAATTTTGTAAAGATGTTTCAGCGATCACATCACTTTCGCCATGACCACGTGTGTCGTATGTAATGACATTAAAATGACTTTTAAGCTCGTCTACTTGTAGTTGCCACATTCCATGATCTGTTCCTAACGAGTTAGATAACACAAGTGCTGGAGCATCTTTTAGACCATCTGTATAAATTGCTAACTGTTTTCCTTGACGATTACGAATAGTCTGTTTCACTTTGACTCTCCTTGTGCTTCTTGCAGAACAGCATCAATTTGAGCTTGAATGTTGCCCAAATAGTTTTCTGCTTTAAATATTTCCAAAATTTCTGTTTGACTAAAATGTTCTTTTACTTCATCTAACTGACTAACAACCTCAGATAAATGCTGCTTTTGAGCCACGGCTGTTTTACAAGCTGCTTCAACAACATGATGTGCATTTAAACGTCCAATTTTTGGAGCAAGCGCCATCATCACAGCTTCTGCCATAATCAGCCCGTTGGTACACTCAAGGTTCTGCTGCATATGCTCAGCATTAACTTCAAAACCTTGTAAAACTTCACCAGTACGACTTAATGCTCCAGCACAAAGCTGAAAAATTTCAGGGATTGCCAGCCATTCTGCATGCCATGCACCTAAGCTACGCTCATGTTCCTGTACCATGCTTTGATAGATACTAGACATAAGTGCTGGTACACGATTTGCTGCTGCAAGTACTGAAGCTGCTGCGACTGGATTACGCTTATGAGGCATGGTTGATGAACCACCACGACCCTTTGCAGTAGGTTCAAACAATTCTGCAATTTCAGTTTGCATCATGAGCGACCAATCACGTGCCATCTTGCCCGTATTCCCAACAATCATGCCAAGCACACTTGCTATTTCTACAATACGGTCGCGCTCACCATGCCATGTACTTGTCGGTACAGTCAGATTTAGTTTTTTGGCAAATGCACTGACCACAGATGAACCTTGATTTTGCAAAGAAGCTAAAGAACCCACAGCCCCACCTAACTGAGCAGTAAATACACGTGATTTCATTGCATTTATACGATCTAAATCACGCTTAAATGCAGAAGCCCAACGAGCAAGCTTGTGTCCCAAGGTAATAGGCAAAGCTTGCTGTAACCATGTACGCCCAATCATGACTTGATAGCGATATTGCTTGGCTTGTTCTAATGCAATCGCATAGCAGTGTTGAAGTTGAGCTTCTACAATATTCAACGCATCACGGCATTGCAAAATACAAGCTGTATCTAAAATATCCTGACTTGTTGCGCCCCAATGCACATAACGTGAAGCATCTTCATCAACATCTTTGACAATTGCCGTTAGTTGTTTTACGAACGGAATTGCAATGTTTCCAGCTAAGCCAGTTGCCACGGCTAAGGCTGAAAAGTCAAACTTTTCTATTGCTTGCTCAGCTACTTGGGTAATGGTGTTAGCCGCATTTTGAGGAATCACGCCAACTTGTGCCTGTGCTTGAGCTAACGCGACTTCAACCTCAATCATATATTTGATTAAAGATGAGTCACTAAAGATGTCGGTGACATCTTTTTGATAAAACAAACTGGCATATAACTGGCTCATGATTAGACTCTCTCAATAATCAAAGCAATACCTTGACCT
>NZ_JANBNX010000030.1:0-44419 GCF_035615275.1 Acinetobacter sp. IK23 | reverse complement strand
AGTAGTCTCCTTTATACTTTGTTGACATGTGTCAATGATTTAATAGATACTAATAAATCTTGTATGGCTTGTATATAGAGTTATTCACAAATATTGACACTATAGTTCAATGCCCGGAAAAAAAAGGCGGTGTAGGGAAATCAAGTATTACTGTAAATTTGGCTGCGATTAGTGCCAAACATGGCTTTAGGACCTTGGTTATCGATCTGGATCCTCAAGCCAACTCTAGCCAATACCTTTTAGGCGAAGAAGCAACATACGCTGCTGATAAAGCCGTTTTAGAACCAAATATTGAAAACTTCTTTGAAGATGTGCTGGGGAACAATCAACAAAAAGGTCTAATTGGTAATGCATTAGGCTCAATTTTAAAAGCCCCTCGGAACAAAGACCTCGACAGTTTTGTGCACTCGACATCCTTTGATAAATTAGATGTACTTCCAGCAAGCCCTACGCTTGGTGCACTTGAGCACGCACTTGAAAGCAAGCATAAAATTTATAAATTGCGTGATTCTATTCAAAGCTTAATTGGGCGCTATGACCGTATTTATATCGATACACCACCAGCTTTTAACTTTTTCACGTTGTCTGCCTTAATTGCAGCAGATAAGGTCCTGATTCCTTTCGACTGTGATGTCTTTTCAAAGCGTGCGTTACAAACATTGATTGAAAATGTTCTCGAAACGCAAGATGATCATAATGATCGCTTGGAAATTGAAGGAATTGTGGTGAACCAGTTCCAATCCCAAGCAAAATTACCTCGGGAAGTGGTCCAGCAGTTGAAAGATGAAGGGTTGCCTGTGCTCAATAGCATGTTACCGCCTTCAATTTTAATGAAAGAATCGCATCAGAAAAATTTACCTTTGGCCCATTTGGCACCAGAACATAAATTGACTCAGGCTTATGAGACATTATTTGGTGAGATTGAGCCAAAACGATAAGAGAAAAATGATGAAAGGCTTATATATTGCGCCTTTGGTGGCAGCCACGTTACTTCTTGGCGCTTGTGCTACAACGGTAAAACCGACTTATGTGTCTCCGACACAGTATCAATCTTTGAGTTGCCAACAACTGCAAAGTGAATATAACCGTATTCAACAATATATCGATAATGGCGTACAAACTCCAAAAAGTACAGGTATGGGCGTTGGGCTTGGACTTGGTGGTGGCTGGGGACGAGGCGGTTGGGGATTCGGTCCATCCATCTCTGTTAATATGGGACAATCTTCTTCAACCAAGAACACCGAACTTTCACGTGTTTTAGGCCAACAAGAAGCAATTGTTCAGGCAGCTCAGTTTAAAAATTGTCCAATAATTGTCCGTAAAAAGGCGAATTAATAGTCATCTTTGCATCACAATATGCTAGTCAAAGCATATTGTGATGATTAAAGTTTAGCAAAATGTTTCATAATAAAATAAATATAAATCAGTATCTTAGTTTAATATGGTTACAATGATACTTGTATTTTTTCTCGTCAAGTTATGCTCTTAACTTGCTATATTTTGTCTATTTCGTTTAAGGTGGCCCCATCTTTACCAATGTGGAAACTTTATGATTGAAAGCTGGTTTTTTGTATTAGCAATGTTGGCTGTTTTGCTTATTCCTGGGCCGACAAACGCACTACTTGCAACCGCCGCTCATTCACAAGGTTTATCTAAAATATTCTGGCTTATTCCAATGCAATGGTTAGGTTATGCCTATGGGATTAGCTTTTGGGCTGTCTTTATTCATTTAGCAGCTCCAGTTTGGCCTGCGTTACTGCTCATTTTGCATATTACGAGCGTGTTATATGTGTTCTGGATGGCATTTCGTTTATGGAAAACTACACATTTACAGCAGTTTAGTCAGAACCACCGTAATATTCGCCCACGTCAGTTATTCTTCTCTACTTTAAAAAATCCTAAATCCTTACTGTTTGCAGCTGGTATTTTTCCTGCCGAAACATGGAATACGCCTGAAAATTGTCTAATGGTATTTGGTGTTTTTACATTGACGCTCATTCCAGCTGCGAGTTTCTGGATGATTTTTGGACGTGCACTATTAACGGGCCCAGTACAAAAAATAAAAGCCGATCATTTATATAAAGGATCGGCTATGTTGCTTATTTTATGTATGCTTCCAGTGGTATTCCGTTTCTTCTAAATTAAGCCTTAAGCGTTGGTTTTCCGGCTTTTTAGTTTTTCACGTATAAAGCCGATGATGCCCGGTAAAACACTAATAATAATGATGCCAAAAATAAGATGAGTGAAGTTGTCTTTAACGATTGGCATATTTCCAAATAGATAGCCCAACGCCAAAAAAGAAGCGACCCAACAAAATGCGCCAATCACATTATAAGTTAAGAAAAACTTATAGTTCATGCTGCCAGCACCCGCAACAAAAGGGGCAAAAGTACGGGCAAATGGAACAAAGCGAGCAAAAATAATTGTTTTGCCACCATGACGAGCAAAGAATTCTTGAGTTTTAATTAAATGCTGCTTATTAATGAATCGTGAATTCATTTCAAATACACGTGGACCGATAAAACGACCAATATGGTAGTTCACTGTATCGCCTAAAACGGCAGCAATGAAGAGTAGAGCACCCAATAACCATGGATCCATCGCACCTGTAGATGCTGCTAAAGCGCCAGCTGCAAATAGTAAACTATCTCCCGGTAAAAACGGCATAACCACTAAACCGGTTTCGACAAAGATAATTAAAAATAAAATGCCATAAATCCACGTCCCGTAATTTGTAATAAACTCGGCGAGATGTTGATCAACGTGTAGAATAAAATCAAGAAGTTCCATGAGATGATTAAGTGGTAAACCGTGCTCAAATCCTAGCAGTGACTCCATAGAAAGTCAGTATAAAACATCAAAAATATACAAATTGATCATCCTGTTTGTGCAACGATATGTATGGATTTTGAGTATTTAATTCTCGATATCCCAAACCTAGAATGAGTTAATTAATAAATAAGCATTTAAATAAAGGTGACAAAATGTTTAATCCAAATGTAGTGGTCAAAAATATTGTAACGCAATCAGGTGTGGACAGTTTTATTAGCCTTATTGCTCGTTTTCTTATGGCTTATATCTTCCTTGTTTCTGGTTGGGGGAAAATTACCGGTTATGCAGCAACTGCAGGATATATGGAAGCAATGGGGGTACCTGGTGCACTTCTTCCATTAGTTATCTTGGTTGAGTTTGGTGGTGGCTTAGCCTTGTTATTTGGTTTCCAAGCGCGTTTTGCGGCTTTCGGGCTTGGTATCTTTAGTATTTTAAGTGCTTTTTTGTTCCACCAAGGTGGTGCCGATGCAGCGGCACAATACAATAATGGCATTCAATTTATGAAAAACTTGGCAATGGCAGGTGGTTTATTCTTCCTAATGCTTCACGGTGCTGGACGTATTAGCCTAGACCATGCAATTGAAAAATAATATTCAAGATAAAATAAAAAACCGGATGAGCAATTCATCCGGTTTTTTTATATTTAAAAATTAGAGCATGAACTGGATTTGTAATTCCCCAACAACAAAACCAAGTACGGCGCCTACTGCAATGAGTGCCCACTCATCTTCTTTGAACGCGGGACGCAACATTCCTTCAAATTCGGATGGTGTTAATTTTTGCATACGTTCAATTAAAGTGCTGCGAATATTCATTGCATCTTCTGCATAAGACTCAACATATTTCATGGTCTCTGGCAGTTGTTGCATAATACGTTCTGCAACTTGTGTTTTCATATTCTGGTATTTTTCTCCACCAATTGCGTATACAACAAGTGGACGAATGACACCTGCCTGCATATCAATTTCCTGTTTAACATGGCGGTTCACCAAGTCAATCACACGTGCAGAGTGAGTGCCGGAAAATAGCTCTTCCATCATATGACGTGAAGTTAAAAGCTGTTTGGAAATCAAGGCTGCATAGTCAGCTGCTACTTCATTCTGACGTTTAATAAACAGACCTTGCCATGTATAGCCCAATATCTTTTTAGGATAGAGCGGTCTAAACATCATTTGTAGCGCAATCCAGTCACTGAAAAATCCTACAAATCCGCCAAACATCGGCAACATCCAAGGATATTTACCTTGCGTGATAATCCAGCACAGCATCTGAATCACACCAATACCAAAACCGAATACAAAGCCAACGTTACTGAAAAATTTAAATTCTTGTTTGCCTACACGTTTAAAAATATTGTTGAGTAAACGCTTATCTTTAAGCAAATTACTAATCACCAAATGCTTAATATCAAAATATCGATTTACGTCACGTTGCACTTCACTCATGATGTGCTCGACAATTTCAGGCGCTTTGGATTGCACTCTACGGATCAGTCTTTGACGGGCAAACTCAGGCATGCCTTCCCATAAACCGGGTTGATACTCTTGCGCAACTTCACGCGTAATATCTTCTGCTGCTGCCATTAATGGTTTTTCAATTTCTTTGGCAATACGCTTTGGGTCAAGACGAGCAAAAATTTCTTCGGGTTTAATCAGCTTGGCTGTCATGAGTTCAACAGCAATGGTTGCCATTTTTTCAGCTTTACGAGGTACGATACCTTGCCAGCCAAAAAACGGTTTAATACCTTTAAATTCAAGTGGTGAGAACATCATTTGAATGGCAATCACTTTAGTGACATAGCCAATTAAACCACTCATGAAAGGAATAGAGACATACAACCAAAAATGTTGCTGGAAATCTGCAATCATAGTTTGAAGCATTGTTGTTCCTTAGATTTCTATTGATTTTGATATGGGGCAACAAGCCATAAAAAACGGATCACTGTTTAAGGACAGACAAATATCGCTTAATGGTATTTACCTTTCCATGGTAATGCCTGTTTTATCGGGTCATCTTAACATCAAATTCATGAGGATGTTGCATAGAATGTGATGAATTTATCAATGTGTATGAAGATTTTAAGCGGTATACAGTACATTGATAAATATCAATAAATTTGTATTTATATCAATCAATCTAAATATCAAAATGATTATGATATGAAAAAAACAAGATATATGATGATTTGCGGTGCGCCGAAGCGTGAAAAATGTTAAAATGGCGCGCTTAATTCTTTTGCCATTTA
The DNA here is from genome assembly GCF_035615275.1 of Acinetobacter sp. IK23. Classification (NCBI taxonomy): domain Bacteria; kingdom Pseudomonadati; phylum Pseudomonadota; class Gammaproteobacteria; order Moraxellales; family Moraxellaceae; genus Acinetobacter; species Acinetobacter sp. IK23. Next base: position 39,342 of record NZ_JANBNX010000030.1, on the reverse strand, counting down.
GTGGTTTGTCATGACTACCAATACTCAAATTACTGAAGATCGTATCCTGATTCTGGATTTCGGCTCTCAATATAGTCAGCTCATTGCACGTCGTGTACGTGAAGCTGGTGTTTACTCTGAAATGTATGCCTTTGATATGTCTGAAGAAGACATTCGTGCTTTTAACCCAAACGGTATTATTTTGTCAGGTGGACCTGAGAGTGTGCATGAAGAGGGCAGCCCACGAGCACCACAGGTGGTGTTTGAATTAGGCGTTCCAGTATTGGGTATTTGCTATGGTTTACAAACCATGTCTGAACAGTTAGGCGGTAAAGTTGAGCCGGGTACTGTACATGAGTTTGGTTATGCCGAAGTTGATATCGTTAAACGTGACCAACTTATTGGTAACTTACAAGACCGTGAAAACCAACTTCATGTTTGGATGAGCCACGGCGATAAAGTGAGCCAGATTCCAGAAGGTTTTACGATTACTGCAAGCACACCAAGCTGTCCAGTTGCTGCTGTAAGTGATGAAGCGCGTCGTTTCTATGGCGTGCAATTCCATCCAGAAGTAACGCACACGGCAAAAGGTGAAGAGTTACTTGCAAACTTCGTTCATAAAATTTGTGGCTGTGGTGGTCTTTGGACACCTGAACACATCATCGATTTACGTGTGGAACAATTACGTCAGCAAATCGGCGATGAAAAAGTTCTTTTAGGTCTTTCTGGTGGTGTTGACTCATCTGTTGTTGCTGCGCTTTTACACAAAGCAATTGGCGACCAGTTAACATGTGTATTTGTTGATAATGGCTTACTTCGTTTAAACGAAGGTGACCAAGTAATGCAAATGTTTGCTGAAAACATGGGTATCCGTGTGATTCGTGCAGATGCTGAACAACGTTTCTTAACTGCATTGGCTGGTGAAGTTGATCCAGAGAAAAAACGTAAGATCATTGGCCGTGAATTCATCGAAGTATTTGCTGAAGAAGCACGTAAACTTGATGGCGTGAAATTCTTGGCACAAGGCACGATTTACCCAGACGTAATCGAATCTGCTGCAAGCAAACAAGGTAAAGCACACGTTATTAAATCTCACCACAACGTGGGTGGTTTACCTGACGATTTAGAGTTTGAATTGGTTGAACCTTTACGTGATTTGTTTAAAGACGAAGTACGTAAGTTAGGTACTACACTTGGCTTGCCACACAGCATGATTTACCGCCATCCATTCCCGGGCCCTGGTTTAGGTGTTCGTATTTTGGGTGAAGTTAAAAAAGAATATGCAGATATTCTTCGTCTTGCTGATGACATCTTTATGCAAGAGCTTCGCGACAGCGGCTGGTACGACAAAACTGCTCAAGCATTTGCTGTATTCCAACCAGTTAAGTCAGTTGGTGTAGTAGGTGATGGTCGTCGTTATGCATGGGTAATCGCACTTCGTGCAGTTGAAACGGTTGACTTTATGACAGCTCGTTTTGCACATTTACCATATGAACTAGTTGATAAAATCTCAACTCGTATTATGAATGAAATTAAAGATGTATCACGTGTTGTATACGACGTGTCATCTAAACCACCAGCAACGATTGAGTGGGAGTAAAATTGGGGTTTCAAAATGCAACGCATTTTGCCAATTTTACGCCAAGAGCTATGCTCGCGGCAGTGACATTTTAGAATAGATTAAGAAAAAGCCGACTTGGAAAAGTCGGCTTTTTCTATCTTGATTAATGAAGTTGAAGCCTTTAATAGATTTCTATTAAAGACTCAAATTTTTTCTTATAAGCGTCACTATATTGTTAATTTAAGAGATAATTAAAAGCTAAGGAATAGGGGTACAGACGGGCCTATCAAAATGCTCTTATACATACAATTTTTAAGTGAAAAATTCATTTATTATTAATAAGTAGCTTTAAGCTGAAGAAATAACTTTATGAAAAGAATATTAATAGCCTTCTCAAGTATAGATGGACAGACATTTAAAATTTGTAATGGAATTAGACATATATTGGTTAATGATGGGCATCAAGTTGATGTTGTCTCTATTAATGAGGGTTCTAAAATTAAAGAAGACTATTCATTTATTCTTATTGCTGCCAGTATTCGATATGGAAATTATCATAAATCTGTTTATAAATTCATTGAAGATAATTTATGTACAATAGAGCAAACAGCTAATGGTTTTCTTTCAGTGAGTGCAACTGCTAGAAAAGTTGGTCGAGATGATCCTTTAGTAGATATATACATTCAAAAAAATTAAGAAAAGATCAGGTTGGACTCCTTGTCTTGTTAAAATTATAGCAGGAGCAATTGATTACCCAAAGTATAAGCTGTTTGATCGTTTTATGATTCAAATGATTATGCTAATAACTGATGGTCCTATAGATACTTCAAAGAGCTTTGAATTTACTGATTGGCATAAAGTGAGACTATTTGGTTTGGAAATATCTAATAAATTAAAAATTTAAATATAATTTGGCATTATCTAAATTTAAAATTATTCTTGTTTCGTTAATTATGTATTTATTAATGCTATAGAAAACAAAAGAGATTAGAGATACACATTTATTGGATATTATCAGTAGAAAGAGTACATTAGTACTTTTCTACTGCTTAGGTTTGGTAATAGAAAAGTGGTAGAGCTTATTAAATATTAATATCAAATCCTAAATTTACATCACAAGCAGCTTGTCCCCCTCGTATCCCCCAATTTTCTGTGGGGAGTTCCCGAATAAGAATTTTGATATGGTCGTCTGGTATATCTAGTAGGGATAAGTTTTTAACGATTGACCGATATAAAGTTCTTTTAGTTTCTATTGAGCGACCAACAAAGCAGTCGATCTGAATTAAAGTAAAACATTCGGGTTTTTGCAAATTTGGTGGGCAGAGAAATAAATGTGGCTCATGTATGTTTAAGCGAATATCTCTATCATGGTCAGGCAACTTTAATACCTGTTTACATGCAAGATAAACAGTATTTATAAGTTTTTGCTCAAACTGTGGCGAATATTTATTTCTAATATCAATACTTATTGTGGGCATGATTCTTTAGCACTTTTATAATCTAAGGAAATGATAATACATTGATCAAATAAAGATTTCTTTTAATTTTATGATAGATAAATAAAAGCTTGTTTATTAAGAAAGATAGTTATTTTTAAACATTAGAGTATAAAACTAAAATTCTATAGGAAGTATAGAAGGAAATAAGGTTATGCCACTACTAAATGAACTAAAAATCAAAATTGAAAGTGATTTCCATAGGCCACTACCGGACATATATTTTCAATTATTAGAATTTTCGGACGGCATTTTATTTGAAAGTGGTGTACTTATTTATTCTTCTAATGAAGTTTTTGAAAGAAATCAAACTTTTGAAGTGCAGAAATATGCAGAAGATTATTTAGCCATAGGTGATGACAGTGGTGGAATGTCAATTCTTATACCATTTCGAGGAGAGGGTGTTTTTGTAGTAGATCAGGGCAGTATGGATCCTAATGATATGAGCAAAATTAGTGATTCCTTGATGAACTGGTTCAAGGCTGGTTGCCAAATTTAACTGTTCGAGAATGAATTTTAAATGGGACATAAATAGTTTTAAGAGTGCTTAAGCACTCTTTTTTATTGCTTAACTTTTAAAGATAAAAATTAATCTTAATAACTATCAATACAATAGATCATATATTATTAATTATACTTGATAAAAGATATATTAAGATATATCTTAATATTCATAAATTAAACATATTAGAGAATCTTCAAAGATGAAACAACAATCAGAACATCATCATACTGAGCACAATGAACATCACCACGGCCATCACCGTTCGGGACGCCGTGGAAGACTTTTTGAAGCTGGACGTATGAAACTTTTAGTACTTTATCTTATTCAGCAAAGTCCTAAGCATGGTTATGAAATTATAAAAGAAATAAGTGATTTGGTCGGTGATGGCTATACGCCTAGTGCGGGAACAATCTATCCGACTTTGACGAATCTTGAAGAAATGAACCTAATTAACTTGTTAGATATAGAGCGTAAGCAATATCAAATTACGGAGTTTGGGGAAGCTTATTTAGCTGAACAGCAAGACAAACTAAGTGGACTTTTAGAGAAATTACGTTTGAGACGTGAAATTCACAGTAATGATCAATTAATTGAAATTCACCGCGCCATGGAAAATTTAAAAACTGCCTTACGCTTGAAACTCAATACAACTGATTTGCAGCAAGAGCAGATCTATCAAATTGCCGAAAAAATTGATCAGGCTGCGGTTGCAATCGGGCGCCTATAAGTTGAGATACAACATGTTAGAGCTACAGCAAAAAATCAAAGAAGCGGGCCTAAAAGTCACTCATCCAAGACTTGCTGTTTTGTCTTTAATTCAACAGCAACCGGAAGATTTAACGGTTAAACAGATTTATCAAAAGCTATACACCCAAAAACAGAAGTTGAGTTTGGCGACGGTTTATAGGGTGGTCAGTGATTTGGTAGGAGCAGGCCTAATTTCAAATACTCAATTCCAACGAGGTGAAGCCAAATTTACCTTATCAAATTTAGCCAACAATCAACTTCTACAGATTCATTGTGCAGAACTGACAGAAGCCAAACAAGAACAATTTCTAGCGAGTTTGCAATCGGTATTTAATCAATTTCAAGTTGACTTAAAGCAGATTGAAATTATCCAAAACCATTAATTTTTTAATAGAGAATGTATCTATGAAACAACATCAATATCACGTTACGGTACAACATTTAAAAGATGCCAAAGGCGAAGTTTCTAACTATATGGAAAGACTCGAGTTCTATACTGGTAATCATGACGATATTTTTGAGATTGTTGAAAAGTTAAGGAGTGCAGAATTTTTCGATGATCAAACTACAAAGTCTTTTGCTGTTGGTCTAAAGTTATTTAGTGAAGTCATGCTGGAAAATCGAGATCATGCATTGTTTCAAGAGTTCTTTCCGCAGTTCGGACAATTTATGAAAAATCTAAAACAGCTCGTTAAAACTCAGTCATCTTAAGCTGCTAAATGCAGCTTTATTTATTTTTTATAACTAAAAAAGATTGTCTCATTCATAACACCCTGTGTATTACTAAAAGACTATATTGAATAATGAGTGTATTGTTAAGATCAGTATAACAACTCATTGCAAAAGCATAGGTAAAAGAGAGTAATATCATGAGCAATAATAATGATTACGATATTTCTGATTCAAAAGATTGTGAGAAATTTGCCAATCAATTTATTCAGGAATTTCCAATTCGCTCTGCTGAAATTGGACAGGGGACAGTCATTAAGCGGGCTTTACCTAGCCGTCAAAAGCGAATGATTGGTGCGTGGTGTTTCCTAGATCATGCAGGCCCAGTAACTTTTCCAGCGGGTGATGGTCTAGATGTTGGTCCTCATCCTCACATTGGTTTGCAAACCTTCACGTGGATGATTGAAGGCACCATGATGCATACTGATAGTTTAGGTTCAAAGCAATTGATCCGTCCTAAACAAGTAAACCTGATGACAGCAGGTCATGGTATCTCTCATACAGAAGTTGCCCCTCATACAGAAACTCAAATGCATGCTGCCCAGCTTTGGATCGCATTGCCTGACCATAAGCGCAATATGGATCCTAAATTTGAACACTACCCAGAACTACCCGTTGTTGAAAAGGATGGTTTAGAGTTTACCGTCCTTGTGGGTGAATACTTGGCAACTACTTCCCCAGTTGCAGTGCATACGCCGTTAGTAGGTGTTGATTTAATTGCTACCGAAGATACTAAAACACGTATTCCACTAAATCCTGAGTTTGAATATGGTTTTATGGCATTAGATGGGGTTGCTCATGTGAATGGCCATGAACTCACTGCCGACAACATGGTTGTATTAGATATGGGTTTAAGTGAAATTGAAATTGAAGTAAAGAAAGGGAACCGTGTGCTGTTAGTTGGTGGTGAACCGTTTGAAACTCCAATTTTACTATGGTGGAACTTTGTTGCACGTACAATGGATGATTTAAAAGAAGCGCGGGAGCAGTGGATTAATCATGACGTGCGTTTTGGTGAAATTCCAGATTACGTGGGTGCGCGTTTAGAAGCGCCAGTTCTTCCAGATCAAATGAGAGCATCAAAATGACAGCAGTAATTGCAAGCAGTAAAGCAAAGCCTCTTGCTGAGCAGTGGAAGGGCGAAATCACCAGTGGTCGTCATCAATATTTTTGTGACGAACCAGAGAAGTTAGAAGGGCATGACCAAGGTCCAGCTCCTTATGATTTACTTACGGGAAGTCTGGCAGCTTGTACACTTATTACTTTAAGAATGTATGCAAAGCATAAAGATTATGACTTTGGTGAGTTCTCGGTTGAAATTGATTTTCATACCAATCGTGAGCATGAAGAACATATTGAACGTCGTATTGTTTTTAAACAGTTACCAAGCGAAGAACTACAGCAAAAAATATTAACAGTGTGTAGTAAAACGCCTGTTACTAAAACTTTGTTACGTAGTTTAGACATTCATACTGTGCTTGTTACAGTGTAAAAATGCTATTTTGTTGAGGTGGATGATTTTATATCCATCCCACAAATGGAATAAAACAGCATGTTCACATGCTGTTTTTTATGTAAAAAAGAAAAATAAAAGTAGGCAATAGCATGATTAGTGTACACCACCTGGAATGTTCGCGATCGTTTCGGATTTTATGGGCTTTAGAAGAGTTAGGTTTGGATTATGATATTCATTATTATCAACGTCTTCCCAACTATTCTGCGCCAGAAACACTGAAATGTATTCATCCCCTCGGCAAAGCCCCAATTTTGACAGACGATGAACAAGTCATTGCAGAGTCAGCGGTCATTTTGGAGTATTTACAGCAGCGTTACGATCAAAATCAGCAATTTAAACCTAAGCAATCTCAGGATTTACAGCAATATATTTACTGGATGCACTATGCTGAAGGTTCACTTATGCCTTTATTGGTCATGACTTTAGTTATGAATAGTGTAAACAAACACGTGCCATGGTTAATCCAACCTGTAGCAAAAAAAATCACAGAAGGGGTTAAAGCAAGTTTTGTTCGTCCGCGTATGAAAGATCATATTAGTTTTTTAGAAAACTACTTGTCTGAACATGAATATTTTGCAGGGGATTTTTCATTTGCTGATATTCAAATGAGCTTTCCACTAGAAGCTCTTCAGTCCCGTTTACAAGGTAAATATCCGCATATTCAAGCCTTTTTACATCGTATTCAGCAGCGGCCAGCTTTTCAAAAGGCAAAACAAAAGAGTTTGGGTTCAAACGAAAGAAATTGTGCTGACATATAAAAGAAAAGGAACAAATATTTGTTCCTTTTTTATCACTCTTGCTTTATTTGCGTTTAATTACGATAGAGTCAATACCACTATGTTGTAATGTTTGCTGGGCTGCAAGCGCAGCATCTTGAGTATCATATGGACCAGAAATAACACGATACCAAGTCTTACCATTTTCAGAACTTTTGACTACATCGGCAGATAAGCCATTTAAAATAATTTCTGCACGACGAGCATCTGCTTGATCGGGGTCTGTATAGCTACGGACTTGTAAAATGTAATTTGGTTGTTGAGGTGCAGCAGCTGTAGAGTCATCGCTATCAGTAGTAGCAACAGACTCTGATGCAGCAGGTTGTGCTGTACTAGGCGCCTCTACAATCATTGCTGTACCCTGATTTTTACTTTCAGGGATTGCTTGTTCCGGAATAGGGGTTACTTGTTGCTGAGGCAATAGATCATAAAAGCGATAGTCTTTATTGGTCTCTTCTTCTTTATAGTGATCAGACGTAATCTGATTTTTTGAAGAAACAGGTTGCCACGGTTTCCACAGCATGAGCATTACCGCAATGCATAAGACGACTAAAATAGCGACAAGTGTCCCTAGCCATTTAGGGATTAAAGGCTTTTTAGGCTTATTAGGTCTTTCAGATACACCGCGTTGCGTTTTGCCAAACACGTGGATTATTCCTCTGTCTTTTGATTGTTTTCTTTCGAGTTTACTTTAAAACATCGCTCTGTAAGGTTTATATCATCACAAAGCGATGTCTTTTACAGCATGGCTGAATATGTAGTTCTACCAAATATCCAGCATTTATTTACATGGCTTCAGGTGCAGAAACACCAAGTAATTCTAAGCCATTACGCAATACTTGTTGTACATTGATTGAAAGTAATAAGCGTGCTTGTGTAAGTTCAGCATCATCACTTAAAACTTTGTGTTCATTGTACCAACCGTGGAATAGCGCAGCTAATTCCTTTAAGTAGTTACCTACTTGGTGTGGTTCATATGCATTAGCAGCACGTAATACAACGTCTGGATATGCAGCAAGTTTAGCAAGAATTTCAGTTTCTGCATCAAGTGATAAACGTGCAGCATGCGAACGAGCAGCATCCACTTCAAACTGTAAGCCAGTGCTTGCTGCTTTTTCTAACATACGGCAGATACGTGCATGAGCGTATTGAATATAATAAACCGTATTGTCTTTGCTTTGTGATACAGCAAGATCTAAGTCAAAGTCAATGTGTTGTTCGCTTTTACGCATTACATAGTAAAAACGAGCAGCATCGTTCCCAACTTCTTTACGTAAGTCGCGTAAAGTCACGAATTGACCTGAACGAGATGACATTTGAACCATCTCGCCACCGCGCCACAAACTTACGAACTGAACTAAAAGAACAGTCAATTTTTTCGAGTCATAACCCATCGCATCAATCGCAGCTTTTACGCGAGAGATATAGCCGTGGTGGTCAGAACCCCAAATATCAACAAGGTCAGTATAACCACGTTGTAATTTATTTAAGTGGTAAGCAATGTCAGAGGCAAAGTAAGTCGTTTGACCATTACGGCGCTTAACAACACGGTCTTTTTCATCGCCAAATTCAGTCGATTTAAACCAGATATTGCCATCTTTTTCATAAAGGAAGCCACGTTGATCAAGTGTTTCTAAAGCTTCATCAATTTTTGCGCTAAGAGATGCTTCACTGAACCATTGATTGAAAGTTACGCCAAAGTCAGCAAGGTCATCTTTAATGTCATCTAAAATCGCATGAAGAGCGGCTTGATGGAAAACACGGTAGCCTTCACCTAATAATTGTTGTGAGTTGGCAATAAGACCATCAATGTGCTTTTCTTTGTCACCAGACAATACAACTTTATTGCCTTCGCTATCGAGTTCATCTGCATATTGCACGTCTTCTGGCACATCTTTATAGACGTCTGCTACATCACGAACATATGCATTGTTATCTTTGTCGATAATGCTTTGGGCAATCTCTTTAACGTAGTCGCCTTGATAAGCATTTTTTGGAAATACAAGGTCTTGGCCCAATAATTCTAAATAACGTAAATAGGTAGAAGTCGCCAAAATATCCATTTGACGGCCAGCATCATTTACATAGTATTCGCGATCAACTTTAGCACCTGTTGCTTCAAGCAAGTTTGCAACAGTCATACCATAAGCAGCACCACGGCCATGACCTACGTGTAGGCTAGATGTCGGGTTTGCAGAAACGAATTCAACTTGAATCTTTTTCGCTGCATTTGATTGGCTACGGCCAAAGATTTCTTTTTGAGCTTGAATTTGATCAAGAATCGCAAAACGTTGGTCTGCATTTAAGAAGAAATTGATAAAACCAGGACCTGCGATTTCCGCTTTACTGATATCTGCAACTTCCGGTAGAGCCGCAAGAATTTTTTCAGCTAAATCACGTGGTTTCATACCAGCAGCTTTAGAGCCGATCATGGCAATATTAGAAGCAAAGTCGCCATGGCTTCGGTCTTTGGTGCGCGTTAAATTGCTTGAATTATTCCAATCCGAAGGAAGCACGCCTTCTTGCTGAAGGGTTTGCACTGCATGGTCGAGAGCTGCTTGTATTGCCGTATTCATATCAATCGAAAATAGATGTCGCAGAAAAACGTCAAATATAGCAAATTTCCTATGAGTTGGGGGAGTGCATTTAACGCTTTCACTGAATTTCTTTCTTTTCGTTCTCTACAACTATTTTTTTTGTAAATATTGAAAAATAAACCTAAGTAAATTCTAAAAGCACGTAAATATAGGCTTTTTAGACAATATTTTCTAAATTATAAGCTAGTAAAACACTTGGTATTTTTTATAAAAATGTAATAGGCTGAAAAATTATAGGATTGTAAGCCCAGTATAGTGTTAATAGAGAATAATTTTAAAAAACTAGTAAATCATAAGTAATTAATTTTTAATATTTATTTTATATTATATATTTACTAAATAGTCTTTAATTTTAATATCACAGTTTAAAATACCTATTTCGTCTCAAATAGTCTTAAGCTTACACATACAACGAGCTTTAGAGAGTGCTGAAACTGTACTTTTCGGAGTTCTAAGCTGGAAAATGAGATAGGCAATGATATCAGGACACCCAAGTAAACACCCACTTTATATCCCTTATGCAGGCTATACACTTTTAGAGTTACCCCTTTTAAATAAAGGATCTGCTTTCACTCAAGAAGAAAGAAGTAACTTTAACTTACATGGGTTACTTCCACATATTATTGAAACTATTGAAGAGCAAAGCCAACGCTCTTATCAGCAATATTGTGCTTTTAATGATGATATAAATAAGCACATCTATTTACGTAATATCCAAGATACCAACGAAACTCTTTTTTATCACTTAATCGAAAATCATCTTGAAGAAATGATGCCGATTATTTACACCCCAACTGTGGGTGAGGCGTGCCAACGTTTTTCTGATATCTATCGCCGTCATCGTGGTATTTTTATTTCATATCCAGATCGTGATGTGATTGATGATATTTTGCAAAACGTTAATAAAAACAATGTCAAAGTCATCGTGATTACTGATGGTGAGCGTATCTTGGGTCTTGGTGACCAAGGTATTGGTGGTATGGGTATTCCAATTGGGAAACTCTCACTTTATACAGCATGTGGTGGTATTAGCCCCGCTTACACATTGCCAATCACAATTGATGTAGGGACGAATAACCCTCAATTATTAAATGACCCGATTTATATGGGATGGCGTCAACCACGTATTAGTGGTGATGAGTATTATGACTTTGTAGATATGGTGATTGAGGCCGTAAAACGTCGTTGGCCAAAAGCACTCATTCAGTTTGAAGATTTCGCACAAAAAAATGCGATGCCATTATTAGAAAAATATCGCGACAAGATTTGTTGTTTCAATGATGATATTCAAGGAACAGCAGCGGTATCTGTAGGTAGTTTGATTGCTGCAAGTCGTGCAGCGGGCAAGCAATTAAAAGATCAAACAATTGCTTTCTTAGGCGCAGGCTCTGCGGGATGCGGTATTGCAGAGCAAATTGTTGCGCAAATGGTTGCTGAAGGTCTGACTGATTCTGAAGCGCATGCACGTGTTTATATGGTAGATCGTTTTGGTTTGATTACTGAAAATCAGCCAAACTTACTAGACTTCCAACGTAAGTTAGTCCAAAAAGCTGAGGTGGTTGATCAATGGGGCAATATTGAAGAAGTGATTTCACTCCTTGATGTTGTTAAGAATGCTAAACCTACAGTGTTAATTGGTGTTTCTGGCCAACCAGGTCTATTCACTGAAGAAATTATTAAGACTATGGCTGCTAATTGTGAGCGACCAATTGTGATGCCGTTGTCTAACCCTACTTCACGTGTTGAAGCTGTACCAGCTGATATTGTGGAATGGACTGAAGGTAAAGCATTAATTGCAACGGGTAGTCCGTTTGCACCTGTAAATCATCATGGCAAACTTTACAATATTTCGCAGTGTAACAACTCATACATCTTCCCAGGTATTGGTTTGGGTGTAGTGGCATCAGGTGCTAAACGTGTTACAGAAAACATGCTTATGGCATCAAGTAGTGCATTAGCAGACTGTTCACCATTGTTGAAAGATCCACAAGCTGACTTATTGCCACCTTTGGGCGAAATTCAACAAGTGTCTAAAGTGATTGCATTTGAAGTGGCAAAAGCTGCAATGGCAGATGGTGTGGCTGTAACCATTAGCGATGACTTACTTAAACAGAAGATTGAACAATCATTCTGGAAACCAGAATACCGTAAATATAAGCGAATTCCTTTCTAAAATATTAGACGTGTAAAAAAGGGAGTAAAGTACTCCCTTTTTTATTAACTTAATTTGGCTACAGAAGTTTTTTAAATCTTCTAAAAATAAAATAGATGATTCACTTTTAGAAAATATTACTAATCTAAAATCATAAGTCATTTGTAAGTTTTGCTTCAGTTAATATTAGATATACTTGCTAGGTAATGGCTTTAATTAAGATCAGTTTTTAAATAACACATAATTATGAGTAGTTTTTCATGAAAAATATTTATATTTTAATTTTTATGGGCGCTTTAATGGCGTGTAGCGATAAAAGCCCAGATAAAACCCAACATGATGCTAATCATAAGTCAGATGTGGTGCGGGCGGATAAAAATCAATCAGGCTCTGCTGCAAGCGAAAAGAAAGAGAGTACGGATAAAGCAGTTAAATCAGCTGATCAAGTAGGGGAAATCTCTTGTTCAAATCCAAATATTACGCGATGGTATGGTTTTAATGAGAGTGTTGCTGAGCCTAAATGTGAAGTCGTAAAGAACTTTCAATTGTCAGCTTATAAGTGTGATATCTCTAAAAACACCTTTGGTGAAAATAAAGATGCCATTTTGCTAGAAAATCAAGATAAACGAATTTTTGTTTATTCAACTTCTAAAGACTGTAATGAAATGCTTGAAATAAGAAATGCGAATGGGCCTTAAGTTTATATTTAAGAGTGATTTTTATTAATTTATAAAGGTACAGATAATATTTTTGTAAAATGTCAGAGTACTTGTTCTTTGGTTTTAAATAAAAAAGTAGCTACCATGGTGATAGCTACTTTTTAAAAAATTAATCTTCTAAAACTTCTTCTAGTAACTCTTCACTTGGTGCAAAGTAATATGCGCCGTCTAGTGGTGTCACGAAGTGCAGTAAGCGGTCATGAATGCCATCGCCACTTGTGCCAAACATACGCTTCAACATGGCATCAATAATGTTCAGGTCTTTAGTATAAGCAATGAAGAATAAGCCTTGATCACCTTTACCATCGCCATAAGGTAAGCTATGGCGTAAGATTTCCATTTCTTCGCCTTTATCATCTTCAACGACAGTACGAGCAACGTGAGCATTGTCTGGCTTAACGTCATCATCTAATTCAATAGATTCAAGTTTAGTACGTCCCATGACATTTTCTTGCGCATCGACTTTAAGTTTTTTCCATTTTTCCAAATCATGTGCATAGCGCTGTGCAAATATGAAACTACCATCTGCAAATACTCCAGCACTTTCTGGAAGCAGAGCGGTTTCTGCGCGGTCGTCTGGAAATTGAGGGTTTTCGGTACCATCTATAAAGCCAGTAATATCGCGACCATCGAAATAACGGAAGCAAACACGTTCATCCAGAACTTCAACTTTATCTTTAATACCTTCAAAAAATGCTTGGCTTAATGCAAAACAAATATCTGAACGCATACTGGCAATGTGAATAAGCACATCAGCTGGTACGACAGGCATATTGAATGCACCATTTTCTGGTTCAAGTTGTTTAAAGCCCGCAGGAGATTGATTGTAAAGCTGTTTCCAGAGTTCTGGACCAAAAGCGACTGCTGTTTTGATTTGCGCGTCTGAATGCTGAGTAATGAGACGGTCACGTGTTTCGAATAAAGCTTCGAGTTGTTCTTTTAATTCAGCAATTGTTAGATCTTTTAAGCGAAGAACAATAAAACGGGCATGATCAGATGGTAATGGCAAAATGACAGATTGAGCAGTCATTGGAAGGTATCTCCTCAATTATAATTTAGTATGAGCTTCAATTATTGTGCCTGATGCGAAGAGCTGTTAGTAGTCTATTTATTGATTTTATTGTTTGAATTATCGTCACGATAGTTTTATAAAACGGTATAATTCCACTTTTATTGTTTATTTCACTATGTCTTTGCAAATTTGGTTTGCTTATATGCTGGCCTGTTGGGTTATTAGTATTTCTCCGGGAGCGGGCGCGATTGCTTCTATGTCGAGTGGTCTAAACTATGGTTTTAGACATGGTTACTGGAATGCGATTGGTTTGCAAATTGCTTTGTTAATTCAAATCATGATTGTAGCAGCGGGCGTAGGCGTTTTATTCGCGACGACGCCGTTGGCTTTTCAGATGGTTAAATGGTTTGGGGTAGCTTATTTATTGTATTTAGCCTATTTGCAGTGGACTGCGCCTATAAAAGATATTGAAATTCAGCATGAAAAAAAGAATAAATCTATTTCAGCACTGCTATTGAATGGCTTTGTGGTCAATATTAGTAATCCTAAAGCCATCGTATTTTTATTGGCGGTTTTGCCTCAGTTCTTAGATTTAAGTAAACCTCAATGGATACAATATCTGATTATGGCAGCTACTATGATTACCATTGATTTAATTGTAATGGCTGGATATACAGGGCTGGCGTCAAAGGTTTTAAGATTACTTCGCTCACCTAAACAACAAAAATATTTAAATCGTGGTTTTGCTGTCATGTTTAGTTGCGCGGCTTTATTACTCAGTACAGTTCATCAAGCAGCCTGATTTAGGCCGCTTGAGTTTGGTTTTTGATTTTTTGAACCATGAAAATAAGAGCAAAACCCAAAGCCATACATAAAACAATACTGAGGCCAGTTGAGATATTTAGTGCTGCGCTTGACCATAGGCCGACACTGACACCAAGTTGAGCTAAAACAAAAGCCCAAACAACCATTTGCTTTGGTGAATGAGCGAGTAGTCGAGCGCTCAATGCTGGAATAACCAGTAAGGCACCCATTAAAAGTGAACCTACTGCTCGTAAAGCTAATACTGTAAATAAGGCTAGCAGTAACATAAAAATGAGACGCTGCCATTTTGCATTTACGCCTTCACTAATTGCAATGTCTGGATCAATGGCAATTTGAATTTGAGGTTGCCAAAAACGATAAAGAATTGCCAGTGATACGGCAATAATTAATGTGAAAACAGGTAAATCGTGCCAGTCAATACTGAGTAAATCACCGAATAAATAACTTAAAAGCTCTGGTCTTAAACTTGGAACATGTTGAATAAATAGAAGACCACTACATAGTAATGTTGCTGAGCATAAGGCAAGTAGAGCATCGTTTGGCAAACGATTGTCATGCAATGCCCATAAAATAGCGACTAATAAAATAGCCGTACCTGCCACGCCAAGCCACAAAGGAAGGCTTAAAGCACCAGCAATTGCTACTCCAAGTAAGGTTCCGTGTGCCATCGTGTCTGCAAAAAAAGACATACGTCTCCATAACATGAGACAACCAAGTGGTGCGGTCAAAAAGACCAATAAGGTTCCCATAATCCATGCGGGTAACAATAATTGTAACCATTCCATCATGGCTTAAGCTTCCGGTTCTGGGTGAATGTGAGGTCGACTATTGTGAGGGCAGGGGTGTGCTGCATCACCATGCGCACAGTGGTCATGATGGTGTTGATAAAAAACTCGCTGGGTACCAAATATTGCCTGATACTCTGGATGCTGCTGAATATTTTCAGGTAAACCGCTACAGCATATATGTTTATTTAAACAAACAACTCTATGAGTCCCTTGCATCACCCACTGTAAATCGTGGGAAACAATTAAAATGGCACATCCATAACGCTCTGGCAGACTACGCACATACTCATAAAGCTCAGCTTCAGATTGAATATCTAGACCTTGCATCGGTTCATCAAGAACGAGGATATCTGGCTTTCTAAGTAAAGCACGTGCAAGCAGCACACGTTGGCGCTCTCCACCAGAAAGCTGCTGTACTTTTGATTGTTGTAGCTTTGCAATGCCAGTGTCTTGAATAATTTCTTGGCGAAGGGTAGGGCTACATTTTTCAAGATCTAATAAATCTTGAACACGTAAAGGAAGACTATGAGAAGGGTTAAACTTTTGAGGGACATAAGCCATTTTTAGTTTTTTGTCGCTTATGACACTTCCGCTACTTGGTTTTAAAATTCCAAGTAGAACTTTAATTAAAGTCGACTTACCCGCACCATTTGGACCAATTAAGGTCACAATTTCATTTTGATGCAAATCAAAATCGACTTTTTTTAATATATCCCGATCATCACGGTGAACAGAAACCTGTTCAAGTTGAATCAATACAGGATTTAGCGAGCTGTGCGGCACTGCTGGCATTTCCCCGAAATTTCAATAATGCTGTGTTGTGCTGTGAAATCATCTAAAGCTGCAAGTTGGTCGAGTTGTTGAGTCAGACCTTGTGAAGATGCTTCTTTAACAGTGTGACATTCGGTGCAAATTAAGAATGCAGCTTGATGTCCTTCGCGTGGATGACAGCATGGAATATAAGCATTAATAGATGTTAATCGATGAATTAGACCTTTTTCTAATAAGAAGTCTAAAGTTCTATAAACAGTAGGAGGAGCGGCAGGACGATCTGTTTGACTTTTAATACGTGCTAATAAGTCATACGCACCCATTGGACCTGAAGCATTTAAAATGAGTTCAAGAACTTCTTTACGTAAAGGCGTAAGACGTGCACCAACCGCAGAACATAAAGTTTCTGCTTCAGCTAAACGACTTGCGACATTATGGTGATCATGTACACCATGCAAAGAATCATGATGTTCATGCGTGCAAGAACTCATAGACATAACCTCAAATTTTTAATGGAATATTAGCATGAAGCGATGCTTCATTCGATTAATCTTAGGTATTTTTGTAACTTTGTTATATTATAACATGCTTCGAGCTATTACTAATTGATGGTCTGTCATGTTCCGCGTTTTTGTTTTCAGTATGTTCTCTCTAATGAGTACGCTAGGTTGGAGTCAGGGTTTGGTTGTCTCTACACACCCAATCTATTTGATTGCAAAAGAAATTACTAAAGGTGTTGAAGAACCTCAGTTATTGCTACAAGGGCAAAGTGGGCATGACGTTCAATTGACCCCAGCACATCGTAAAGCAATCAATGATGCTTCTTTGGTAATTTGGTTGGGAAAAGCTCATGAAGCTCCTTTGAACAAATTGCTGAGTAACAATAAGAAAGCAATTTCTTTATTAGACAGTGGTATTCTTACTGTTTTGCCACAGCGTAATACGCGTGGCGTGGCGTTACCAAATACTGTAGATACACATGTCTGGTTAGAACCAAACAATGCAGTGCGAATTGGCTTTTTTATTGCGGCTTTGCGTTCGCAGCAGCATCCTGAAAGTAAAGCGAAATATTGGAATAATGCTAATGCATTTGCTCGGAATATGTTGCAGGCAGCTCAAGCTTACGATAGCTCAAGTAATGGTAAACCTTACTGGTCTTATCATGATGCTTATCAGTATTTGGAGCGCTCGCTTAATTTAAAGTTTGCAGGTGCTTTAACGGATGACCCGCATGTTGCGCCTACAGCGGCTCAAATTAAGTATCTTAATGATAATCGACCAAAACCTCAGATGTGTTTACTTGCAGAAATTTTCACAACAAAAGGTCAATATCAGAAACTGGGCAGTATTACCTTCCAACCCGTTGATGAAAGTATGAATAATGAGGGCGATTTTGTAACAGCATGGAAGAAACTGGCTATAAAAACCGATAAATGCGTATTAAATACGCAAAAGTAAGATAAAAAGTAAACAAAGGCTGACTGTAGCGTCAGCACCACCTGTCACGAAAAACCCCGACTAAAGTCGGGAAAAGATTGCATGTTCAGGGGTGTAACTCTATAATGCCTGCGATTAAAAGCGATCATCAGCTAAACTTGTCAAGCATTTATGCTGTGAGTGGATAAATAATGAGCCAAACTAGTCGCTTGATTGACCGACGATTAGCAAAAGCTTTGGTCTTCTTACAAGCATGCATGATCCCTGTTTCCGCACTTGTGGCGTGGAGCATAAAAGACATGACAGCAGCATTAAGTGCGGCACTTGGTGCATTGGTCTGCTGGCTTGCTACCAGTTATTTTGCGTGGCAATCCTTCAGAACAGCAGGTGCGAGAGCATCGAAACAAGTGCTGTCTAACATGTATAGGGGCATGTTAGGCAAATTTGCAATCATGATCGTTGGATTTATTTTGATTTTGAGCAATGTTAAACCTTTATCACCGTTAGCATTGCTGTTTGGTTTTATCCTCGTTCAAATGATGTCGTGGGTTGCTCCTTTTTGGGTTTCACGTCTACAAAAACGAGTATAGAAACAAGAAGAATTGAAGATTTTTTGGAGGGTGGCGAGATATCGACAGTACGCCGATGTTCGTTTCCCTTCTTTTTAGTAATTGACATTGACCAGGTGTGATTTATGGCTGCTGAAGAACATGCCCTCACTTCGACAGAGTATATCAAGCATCACTTGACCAATATGACCTATGGCAAAATGCCAGATGGTACATGGAAATTGGCTGAGACTGCTGAAGAAGCTCATTCGATGGGGTTCACTGCAATTCACTTGGATTCAATGGGTTGGTCAATTGGCCTTGGTGTGATTTTCTGTTTGTTATTTTGGATGGTTGCGAAAACTGCGAAAGCTGGTGTTCCAACAAAATTCCAATCTGCAATTGAAATGATCATTGAGTTTGTTGACTCAAGTGTCCGTGATACTTTTCATGGCAAATCACGTTTAATCGCTCCACTTGCACTCACTATTTTCGTGTGGATTTTCCTCATGAACTTAATGGACTTGATCCCAGTTGACTGGATTCCTCAAGTAGCTGCATTTATTGGTGCTAACGTATTTGGTATGAACCCTCACCACGTTTACTTCAAGATCGTTCCATCTACAGATCCAAACATTACCCTTGGTATGTCTTTATCTGTATTTGTACTTATCTTGTTCTACAGCATCCGCGAGAAGGGTGTTGGCGGTTTCGTAGGCGAGTTGGCACTTAACCCATTTAACCCAAGTAATCCAGTTGCAAAAGCGTTGCTTATTCCAGTGAACTTGATTTTGGAATTGGTAACATTCCTTGCTCGTCCTATTTCATTGGCTCTCCGACTGTTCGGTAACATGTATGCCGGTGAGTTAATCTTTATCCTGATTGCATTATTGCCGTTTTGGATTCAATGGGCGTTATCTGTGCCTTGGGCGATCTTCCACATTCTTGTAATCACGTTGCAGGCATTCATCTTTATGATGCTTACCATCGTTTACTTGAGCATGGCAAGCGAAAAACATTAATGGTATTGCCTAACTATCAAATGATGGTTGGGCTGAATTTTTTTAATTTAATTTGGTAATAACCTAACCTCTGAGGAATTTTTCATGGAACTCACTTTAGGTCTAGTTGCAATTGCATCTGCTATCTTGATCGCTTTCGGTGCTTTGGGTACTGCGATTGGTTTTGGTCTTTTGGGTGGTCGCTTTTTAGAAGCTGTAGCTCGTCAACCAGAATTAGCTCCACAACTTCAAACTCGTATGTTCTTAATCGCGGGTCTTCTTGATGCTGTGCCTATGATCGGTGTTGGTATTGGCTTGTTCTTCATCTTCGCTAATCCATTTGTAGGTTAATCAGCTTAATTCCTAAATCCACTATTTGAGGAATTGCAATGAATATCAACCTCACATTGATTGGTCAAGCGATTGCGTTTGCGTTTTTTGTCGCATTCTGCATGAAGTTTGTTTGGCCACCACTAATCAATGCGATTAGTGAGCGTCAGCGTAAAATCGCTGATGGCTTAAATGCAGCAGAAAAAGCGAAAGCTGACCTTGCCGATGCACAAGCGCAAGTGAAGCAAGAACTTGATGCAGCTAAAGCACAAGCGGCTCAATTGATCGAACAAGCGAACCGTCGTGCAGCGCAATTGATCGAAGAAGCTCGTACTCAAGCTGCGGCTGAAGGTGAGCGTATTCGTCAACAAGCTAAAGAAGTTGTTGATCAAGAGATCAATTCTGCTCGCGAAGAATTACGTCAACAAGTAGCTGCTTTGGCAGTAACTGGTGCAGAAAAGATCCTGAACCAACAAGTTGATGCAGAAGCTCATAACGCCATGCTGTCTCAGCTGGCTGCTAAACTTTAAGCGAGGCGAATTATGGCTGAACTCTTGACGTTGGCACGTCCGTATGCCAAAGCAGCATTTGCTTATGCTTCTGAGCAAGGTGCAACAGACAATTGGTCGAATGCGTTACAAGTGCTCAGTGCTGCGGTGCAAGACGAAGCATTTTCCGCTTATTTAAATCGCCCTGAACTTACTCCTGCGGAGCAAGTGAAGCTTTTTGCTAAAGTTTTAGGTGAAGATCAATCTCAAGCAGTGTCTAACTTTTTGACACTTCTTGCAGATAACGATCGATTAGTGTTGTTACCTGAAATTGCAGCAGAATATGAACAGCTTAAATCACAGAATAACAATACGGTTGATGTCGTGATTGAATCGGCGTTTCCGTTAACTTCTGTTCAGGAACAATTGCTTGCACATGCGTTAGAAAAACGCTTCAAGGCAGCAGTTAATGTTTCTGTAGAAGTTAATCCTGCTTTGATTGCAGGTGTGGTTATTCGTGCAGGCGATCAAGTGATAGATGATTCTGCGCTTAACAAGCTTGAAAAAATGCGTACTCGTCTTCTTGCATAATGCAAATGATGAAGACTGAACTAATAAAAGATTGAGGAATAGCGCAATGCAACAACTGAATCCATCCGAGATCAGTGCGCTCATTAAACAGCGTATCGGAGATCTGGACACCAGCGCGACCGCTAAAAACGAAGGTACCATTGTTATGGTATCCGACGGTATCGTGCGTATTCACGGTCTTGCTGATGCAATGTACGGTGAAATGATCGAATTCGACGGCGGCTTATTTGGTATGGCACTGAACCTAGAACAGGATTCAGTGGGTGCCGTTGTTTTAGGTAACTACCTAAGCCTTCAAGAAGGTCAAAAAGCTCGTTGTACAGGTCGTGTTTTAGAAGTTCCAGTTGGTCCTGAACTTCTTGGCCGTGTAGTAGATGCTTTGGGTAACCCGATTGATGGTAAAGGCCCAATTGATGCAAAATTAACTGATGCTGTTGAAAAAGTAGCACCAGGCGTAATTTGGCGTCAATCTGTAGACGAGCCTGTTCAAACTGGTTATAAATCAGTTGATACCATGATTCCTGTGGGTCGTGGTCAGCGTGAGTTGATTATTGGTGACCGTCAAACTGGTAAAACAGCAATGGCGATCGATGCGATCATCGCTCAGAAAAACTCTGGCATTAAATGTGTATACGTTGCGATTGGTCAAAAACAATCAACAATTGCAAACGTTGTACGTAAGCTAGAAGAAACTGGCGCTATGGCGTATACAACTGTTGTCGCTGCTGCGGCTGCTGATCCTGCTGCAATGCAGTATTTAGCTCCGTACTCTGGCTGTACAATGGGTGAATACTTCCGTGACCGCGGTGAAGACGCTCTTATCATTTATGATGATTTGTCTAAGCAAGCTGTTGCTTACCGTCAAATTTCATTGCTTTTACGTCGTCCACCAGGTCGTGAAGCGTATCCGGGTGACGTATTCTATCTTCACTCACGTCTTCTTGAACGTGCTTCACGTGTATCTGCTGACTACGTTGAGAAATTCACTAATGGCGCAGTAACTGGTCAAACTGGTTCTTTAACTGCATTGCCAATTATTGAAACTCAAGCGGGTGACGTATCTGCATTCGTACCAACGAACGTAATTTCGATTACTGACGGTCAGATCTTCTTAGAAACATCATTATTCAACGCAGGTATCCGTCCTGCTGTGAACGCGGGTATCTCTGTATCTCGTGTTGGTGGTTCTGCTCAAACTAAGATCATCAAAAAATTGTCTGGTGGTATCCGTACCGCTTTAGCACAATACCGTGAATTGGCTGCGTTTGCTCAGTTCGCTTCTGACCTTGATGAAGCAACTCGTAAGCAACTTGAACATGGTCAACGTGTAACTGAGTTAATGAAGCAAAAACAATATGCTCCTTACTCAATTGCTGACCAAGCTGTTTCTGTTTATGCATCTAACGAAGGCTATATGGCTGACGTAGAAGTTAAGAAAATCGTAGACTTTGATGCTGCGTTAATTGCTTACTTCCGTTCTGAATATGCTCCGTTGATGAAACAAATCGATGAAACTGGTGATTACAACAAAGACATCGAAGCAGCAATCAAAGCAGGTATTGAAAGCTTTAAAGCGACTCAAACTTACTAAGTTCAGTTTTAGTTAAGTTTGGTTCACGGATCAACCTTCGGAAGCTCGAAAGGGCTTTCGAATACTAGGTTAAGCGTATGGCAAATTTAAAAGAAATTCGCGCCAAAGTAGCTAGTATCAAGAGCACGCAAAAGATTACTCGCGCGATGCAAATGGTAGCTGCTTCTAAAATGCGTCGTGCGCAAGAGCGCATGGCTCAGGGCCGTCCGTATGCCGATAATATGCGCCGTGTAATTGCTCACTTGGTACAAGCAAACCCTGAATACAAACACCGTTATATGGTTGACCGCCCAGTTAAGCGTGTTGGCTATATCGTAGTGTCTTCAGATCGTGGTTTGGCAGGTGGCTTGAACATTAACTTGTTCAAGAAAGTTGTGCAGCATGTCAAAGCACAACAACAGCAGTCAATTGAAGTTGAATTTGCTTTAATTGGTCAAAAAGCGGTTTCGTTTTTTAAGAATTACGGCGGTAAAGTGCTTGGTGCAACTACCCAACTTGGCGATGCGCCGAGTTTGGAACAGTTAACTGGCTCAGTGCAAGTTATGCTTGATGCATTTGATAAAGGCGAATTAGATCGTATCTACCTCGTATCAAATGGCTTCGTTAATGCAATGACTCAGCAGCCTAAAGTAGAACAACTTGTTCCTTTAGCACCAGCAGAAGAAGGCGATGATCTCAACCGTACTTATGGTTGGGACTATATCTACGAACCAGAAGCAGAAGAATTGTTAAATGGTTTGTTGGTTCGCTATATCGAGTCTATGGTTTATCAAGGTGTGATTGAGAACGTTGCATGTGAGCAGTCAGCTCGTATGGTCGCGATGAAAGCAGCGACAGACAACGCAGGACAATTGATTAAAGACCTACAACTCATTTACAACAAGCTGCGTCAAGCCGCGATTACTCAGGAAATTTCCGAGATCGTTGGCGGTGCCGCTGCCGTTTAACATTATTAAGTTTGAATTGAGGAGACAGCAATGAGTAGCGGTCGTATCATTCAGATCATCGGCGCGGTTATCGACGTCGAGTTTGAGCGCACAAGCGTTCCTAAGATCTATGACGCTCTCCAAGTTGACGGTACTGAAACTACTTTAGAAGTTCAGCAACAACTTGGTGATGGTGTTGTTCGTACCATCGCAATGGGTTCTACAGAAGGTCTTAAACGTGGCCTTAATGTAACTAGTACAAACGCACCGATCTCTGTTCCAGTGGGTCCAGCTACGCTTGGCCGTATCATGGACGTTTTGGGTCGTCCTATCGATGAAGCAGGTCCTGTTGCGACTGAAGAACGTTTGCCGATTCACCGTCAAGCGCCTTCTTATGCTGAACAAGCAGCTTCTACTGACCTTTTAGAAACTGGTATTAAAGTAATTGACTTACTTTGCCCGTTTGCAAAAGGTGGTAAAGTTGGTTTATTCGGTGGTGCTGGTGTTGGTAAAACCGTTAACATGATGGAATTGATCAACAACATCGCAAAAGCACACTCAGGTTTATCTGTGTTTGCTGGTGTTGGTGAGCGTACTCGTGAAGGTAACGACTTCTATCACGAAATGAAAGATTCTAACGTTCTTGACAAAGTAGCAATGGTCTACGGTCAGATGAATGAGCCACCAGGTAACCGTTTACGCGTAGCGTTAACTGGTTTGACTATGGCTGAATACTTCCGTGATCAAAAAGACGAAAATGGTAAAGGTCGTGACGTATTATTATTCGTCGACAACATCTACCGTTATACACTTGCGGGTACTGAAGTATCAGCATTGTTAGGTCGTATGCCATCTGCGGTAGGTTACCAACCTACACTTGCAGAAGAAATGGGTGTTCTTCAAGAGCGTATTACATCTACTAAATCTGGTTCGATCACATCGATCCAAGCAGTATATGTACCTGCCGATGACTTAACAGACCCATCGCCTGCAACTACATTTGCTCACTTAGATGCAACAGTAGTATTGAGCCGTGACATCGCATCTTCTGGTATTTACCCAGCGATCGATCCACTTGACTCAACTTCACGTCAGTTAGACCCATTAGTTGTTGGTCAAGAGCACTATGAAATTGCGCGCGCAGTACAAAACGTATTGCAACGCTATAAAGAGCTTAAAGACATCATCGCAATCTTGGGTATGGATGAATTGGCAGAAGAAGATAAATTGGTTGTTTACCGTGCGCGTAAAATCCAACGTTTCTTCTCTCAACCATTCCACGTAGCTGAAGTATTTACTGGTGCTCCTGGTAAATTAGTACCACTTAAAGAAACGATTCGTGGCTTTAAAGGTCTATTAGCTGGTGAATACGATCACATCCCAGAACAAGCGTTCTATATGGTTGGTGGTATTGACGAAGTGATTGCTAAAGCTGAGAAACTCTAATTTAAGGAGATCATCTCATGGCGACTATGCAATGTGATATCGTAAGTGTTAAAGAGTCTATTTACTCTGGCGCAGTATCGATGTTAATCGCGAAAGGTGCAGGTGGTGAGCTTGGTATTTTGCCAGGACACGCTCCACTTGTTACTTTGCTTCAACCGGGCCCGATTCGTGTTCAGTTGGAAAATGGTACAGAAGAAATCGTCTATGTATCTGGCGGTGTTTTAGAAGTTCAACCTCATGTTGTAACGGTTCTTGCAGATACTGCTATCCGTGCTGACAATTTGGATGAAGCAGCAATTTTAGAAGCACGTAAAAATGCTGAACAATTGCTTGCAAACCAAAAGAGTGATTTGGACTCAGCTGCTGCTTTAGCATCTCTTTCAGAGATTGCAGGTCAGCTTGAAACAATCCGTAAAATCAAAAACCGCGCTCAATAAGACGCGGTTTGAGATTGAAAAAGCCACCTTACGGTGGCTTTTTTTATTGCTAAAAAGAAAATTAAGAATCAGTTTTTGAATCTGATTTGTCATCTCCTGCCACAATTAGTGCAGCAAGTTTGACCATATCCATTTGGATTGTATTGAGCTGTTTCTCAATTTGGTCGAAATCGATTTGTTCTAATTTTCCATTTAATAAAGGCATGCTTAAAACTTGTTGATTTGCTTGTAATAAGTTTTGACGAATATTTTCAACTTCCTGACTTTTAATATCTAAACTAAGTAGTGCTTGATTTAAGCCTTTTAACTGCTGTTTTAGTGTCGTTACAGTTGTTTTTAGCTCTTGCTGATCTTTATCTTGAATGGCTTGCTCAACATCAAGTTGAGTGTCCTTAAGCTTTTCAATATAGTCACCGGCTTTGAGTTGTAAGTTCGCAGCATCTCGAACAATATAAAAAACATTCCCATTTTTTAATTCATTTTTATTATTTTTAGGCAGAGTTTCTTCTTGAGAATTCTCAGTTTGATCTAGTGTTTGTTCAGTAGCTTGAGCAGAGTCTTGATCTTTTGCACGATCTTGTGCCTGATCACATCCAAGTAATAGCATACCTGAAGCAAAAATCACAAAAGGAAGAAATGCACCTTGTAAAACTTTTTTCATAACTACAAACAATACCAACTAAAGCAAGTGCGTACTATATGCATAAAATATGTAGAAATAAGGTATTGTTGCAAATGAACAACATTTTGACCAGACAATAAAAAAGAGTGCTGTAGCACTCTTTTTTATTAAATCGCTATAAAAATTATTTAGCTAGTTCTGCTTCAACTGCTTTTACAATTTGTTCATCGTCTGCTGTTAAGTTCGGTGCAAAACGAGCAACAACTTCACCATTTTTATTCACTAAGAATTTTTCAAAGTTCCATAAAACTTCTGGCGCTGGGTTAGTTGGAATACCTAGGCCTTCCAAACGCTCGCGGAAAGGACCTTCACCAACGCGTTCTGGTTGAGCTGTTGTGAGTGCTTGATAAAGTGGGTGTTTATCTTCACCTGCTACAGAAATTTTAGAAAAAAGTGGGAAATGAACATCGTAGTTTAATGAACAGAATTGTTGAATTTCTTCATCTGAACCAGGTTCTTGTTCTTTAAAGTTGTTTGCAGGAAAACCTAAGATTTCAAGACCTTGATCTTTCTTTGCTTGATAAAGCTTCTCTAAGCCTTCGTATTGTGGAGTTAAACCACATTTAGATGCTGTGTTTACGATTAATAAAACCTTACCTTTATATTGGTCAAGGTCAACCGCTTCGCCTGAAATGGCTTTTACTGGAATGTGATATACAGATTGAGTCATGAGTCTTTCCTAAAGATTGTAATTGATATCAAGTAACGCATTTGTTTTAACTGCTATTCCTGAGGAGTGCAATAATATTCGTGTTCAAAAATAAAAAGAGAAGAAAAAACTGTCCTCGATCTAATTGTTTCTGATTTGAACAGGTGTTTGGCCTGTATACCTTTTAAAAAATTCAATAAAACTAGAACTATGCTGATAACCTAAATCGTATGCTAAACGTTTAATCGACATGCCTTGTCGAATTTGATGAATGGCGTAAACAATTTTGGCTCGATTACGCCATTCTGATAATGAAAGTTGTAACTCTTGTTGGCTTAGACGCAATAAATGACGATCACTGACTGAAAAATTCTGAAGTAATTGCTGTAAAGAGTGATTAAAAAACAATGGGTCTGAAAGCTTTTCCAAAATTGGTAGTAAAACTGGATGACGTGTTTGGGGTAAGTAATGAGAATATGCTGTGGCTTGTTGTAACTGATCAAATAGAACTTGCAAAAGATGTTCTAAATATTCAGGTTTTCCATTTTGTTTTTGCTGTTCCACAATTTGTAAAACGAGGATTCGAAAGAAAGGCTGAATACTAAAACATTTACAGACATCACCTAAAATAGAACAGAGGCTAGGGTGTAGTCGAATACAGATATAGTGAATTTCATGATCGATATGAGTAGATTGATGAACTGTTTGAGGTGGAATCCAAAGTCCATAGCTTGGAGGAGATAAGTAGATTTGTTCTTCTACCTGCATTTCCAAAATACCATTCAAACTGAAATTAAAATCTCCCCAAAGTGAAGCATGAGGACGAACAATATCTTCTTTTTCATATAGAAATTCATGAACTTCTATATGGTTCAATAAGGAAAATTGTTGGCCCTCATTTTTCATCTATTTACTCTAAGTAATATTTAATTTTCACAAGTTACTTTAGGATTATTTAAGCCTTTGGCAAAAGTAAATGTACTAATTAATGCTAAAGCAACGAAGCTTAATACACCATAAATTAAAGTATTTTCATTGAAATGATCAACTACATAACCACCTAATAATGAACCTGTAGCAATCATGACTTGGAACATACCAACAAAGAGCGGCATACCTTTTTCTACGGCATGGGGTGCATGTACAAACATCCAAATATTGGCAGAGGTAGGGAAAGCACCAAATGCGAAGCCCCATAATGCAGTAAGTACGATTGCACCAAATTCATGAATAGCAAAGATAGGGAAGCCGAAAAACACGATTGCAAAACATGTTCCAACGAAGGCTAGAGTGTAACGGACATTTAAGTTACCGCTATATCCTGCAAACGCGTTTCCAAAAATACCGGCAATTCCGTAAAGCAATAATAATGAACTAATGGTGGTACCGTTAAATCCTGCAATATTCTTAAAGAAAGGTGCTAAATAGCTATAAGCACAGAAGTGAGCAAGACCAATTAATAAAACAATCAACATGCCACTACGTGCTTTAGGTGTGCGCAATAACGCAGGTAAATCACGAATATGAATTGCTGAGTCTGGTATAAGTTTAGGTAGGAAAATCAGTTGAAGTACGAGTACAACAAGACCGATCGCAGCGGTAATACCAAATGCACTACGCCAGCCATAAAACTCACTTAACCAAGTTCCAATTGGTACTCCTAATACAGTCGCAAAGGTTACACCAGCCATAACTACGGCAGTGGCTTTAGCAATAGGCAAATGTGCAGGTGCGAGCTTACCGCTTAATGCAATAGCTGTGGCCCAAAAACCACCGATTGAGATACCTAAAATTAAGCGGCTCAGTAATAAAACATGGAAGTTTTCAGCAAAAGCAGTAATGGTATTGGCAATGACCATAATTGCAGTGAGTAAAATAAGCACATAACGACGGTCAAGTTGTTTGACTGAAACAGGTAATAGCGGAGCTGCAATCGCTGCCATAATGCCAGGGACAGTAATAATAAGACCAGCTGTACCTACAGAAATATGCAAATCAGCCGCAACGCTATTTAAAACACCGACTGGTAAAAATTCACTTGTTACTAATGCAAATGCTGCAATGGCAACGGCCAAAATGGCAAACCAGCTCCCTTGAGTGGAGGTCGTGGGTCGTGCTTTAGAAGTAGTAGATTGTTCCATAAGAAATCCTGACTTGGCTAAATTCAAAGTGAAGAAAGACAAATTTTTAATTAACTAATGATCATTATGAAAATAAAATAGTTGATAAAAAATCGAACGTCAATTAATTTAATAACGATTGTTATAAAAATAGATGTGATCTTTATGACAAATAGGCATGAAACAGATCTTGTTGTTAATGAAGAAACGCTGAAAAAGAAGCGTGGACGCCCTAAATGCTTTGATGAGCAGCAAGTGTTAGAGAAGTCAATGTTACTTTTTTGGGAACACGGCTATGAAGCAACGTCGATTAGTGATTTAACGCAGGCTTTAGAAATTACAGCACCAAGCTTATACAGTACTTTTGGTGATAAGGCAGGCTTGTTTTATAAGAGTATTGATTACTACTTAGCTCATGAAGCATGTCCTATAGAAACAATTTTTTTAGAAGCCAAAACAGCAAAAATTGCTTTTGAATTATATCTTTATGACAATGTAAAAAGAT
The DNA here is from genome assembly GCF_035615275.1 of Acinetobacter sp. IK23. Lineage (NCBI taxonomy): Bacteria > Pseudomonadati > Pseudomonadota > Gammaproteobacteria > Moraxellales > Moraxellaceae > Acinetobacter > Acinetobacter sp. IK23. The sequence continues at coordinate 10,418 of NZ_JANBNX010000030.1, read as the reverse complement.
TGGTTCAACCTAATAAGCCAGCTGGTTGTATGTTGGTAGTTGCAGCTATGAATTGTTCTGATGCAACGCAAGACGTACAGCAAAATTTATTAGATAAGAGAATAAAGACCAAAGAAAAGTTATTAAAACGTCTAGAACAGGGTGTAGAACAGGGTGACTTAGCTGCCGATGCACCTCTTCAAGAAATGACAGATTTCTATGCTACAGTTATTCAAGGGCTGACGATTCAAGCGAGAGATGGCGCGAGTACCGAGCAACTACACAAAGTGGTAGAGCATGCTATGAAAGCTTGGGCATTATTTTAAAAAAATTAGTAATGTCCTAAGTTCAATATCAATGTCGGAAATGCGATATTTCAATTTATTAAGACATTCTCCAAAATAAAATCTCTTTTGTAGAGGGTGTATTACTATGAGTCAGGTCATGAAATATCACAAATGGGCATTTATTTTCCCCATTTTGGCAGTATTGATTTGGTCTTTAAATATTGTAGTCACTCGATACGTCTCGGATTATATCTCTCCGGTGAGCATTAGTTTTTATCGATGGCTAATTGCTTTTATCATTTTGACTCCATTTATGATTGTGTCAGTTTGGAGACAGAGACAGTTAGTAAAACCATATTTGCTTAAGCTTGCTGTGCTAAGTGCATTTGGAATGGTGCTCTATCAAGGTCTTGCTTACACAGCAGCTCACTATACCACTGCAACTAATATGGGGATTGTGAACGCATTCATTCCTATTTTTACTATTTTTGTTTCTCTTGCGATTTTAAAAGATGTGCCTAATCGATTTGCAGTTTTTGGCAGTATTTTATCTTTCGCAGGTTTGCTATATGTCATGTCCCAAGGAGATATTCATAAGCTGTTAAGTGGTGGTGGACATCTTGGTGATGCATTAATGATTATTGCCGTGTTCTTCTACGCATTTTATGGAGTCTTCCTTAAAAAATGGCAGCTGCCACTTCCAATCATGACAAGCTTATATGTGCAGATTGGGTTTTCTGTGATATTTCATTTGCCTTTAATTTTCTGGTTTGGTCTTGATGGCTTGAATGCTGCAAATGCGCCAAGTGCAATTTATGCTGGAGTATTTGCCTCTTTAATTGCGCCGTTAGTTTGGATGCTGGCCGTACAACAACTTGGCCCAAATAGAACCAGCATCTTCATGAACTTGGTTCCTGTCTTTACGGCAGTCATTGCAAGCGTTTGGTTATCTGAACAGTGGACCATTTACCATACCTTAGGTGGCATCGTGATCTTAATTGGTATCATTATGGCTCAAAAAAAGGTCAGTGTTAAAAAAACAGACTTAATCCAAGAGCAAAACTAAAGTCATTAAAAAAACTATGGCATATTTTTGAAAAAACTGATGAAAATATGCCATTTTTTTCTTAGTTAAAGTTTTTCTATATGATTTATAAATAGATTATAAAAACAAGTTGAAATATAAATATTAAAAAAGACGAGTAAAAATATTAATATAATTTTAACTTATAAGCGAAAAAATCTAAATTCCCTACACTTTTCATGCTTTTTTTAGAGAAATTATATATTTCTCTACGATAGTCTCTTACCACATAATAGCGTCCACTACGAAAGACGCTATTTTAAGCAATTTTTCTTTCGTTCCAGAGATATCCAAACCCTCTGGATGCGGTATATACCCATCCTTTTTTATGCTCAGTTATCCCTATATAACTGAGCTTTTTTTTGTCTACAATTAAGGACGAATGACTTCACCAGTTAATGCATTAATGATTCGGCTTGGTTGCTGACTTTGCCCTAAGTCGCCATTGAGATAGTTTAATTGTGAACCAAAGTATTGGCAGGCATCTTGTAGTGAATGAGCAGGTTCTTGTCCACTAGGATTAGCACTCGTCGACACAATAAAACCATGAAAAGCGTTGCACAATGCCACACATAAAGGATGTGTTGTTACTCGTACAGCAACAAGAGGATGTTCGCCCTTAATCCATGAAGGAATATGTTGATCAGCTGGCAATAACCAAGTCGTAGCTCTTTCTGATGGTTGATGATTAGACCAGCAGTCAATGATCTCTTGTTGAGTCGTTTGAGGTAAAGAAGTCAGCAAATGCTCGACTTGACTAATGTGCCCAGCTAATAAAATGACGCCTTTTTCGATAGGACGCTGCTTCAATTCAAGAATTTTTTGAAAAGCTTGCTCATTAAACGGGTCACAGCCTAGTCCCCAGACTGCCTCAGTTGGATATGCCAAAACTTGACCTTGTTGTAAACATTCGGCTGCTTCGGTCACTGAGGTCGTAATCATGGTAATACTTTCCTTTCAATCAAACAGAGTCGTTATTGTGCGCTCTAATATTAAGAACGACAACGTAAATACAATCCTGATTGTTGCATACATAAACCGAGTAGTTCTAGTTCCATCAATGATGAGATGAGTTCAGAAACAGGTTGTGAATGGTGCAAAACAAGCTGGTCAATATTTTGGCCTACCCAGTCTAAAGACTGATAAAGATTAATCAAATGCTCTGGAATTTCTGGGGTGCAAGAAACGATTGCCTCCTCTGTTGAGTTTTGTTGGCTCTGCCATTGGGTGGGTAGGGCGAGGTCTTCAATAATTTGTTCAGGGTGATCGACTAAAATTGCACCTTCACGAATAAGTTGATGGCAACCTTGATGAAATTCACTGTAAATATGACCGGGAATGGCAAATACGATTTTGCCTTGCTCAGCTGCTTTATTGGCAGTAATGAGGGAGCCACTTTTTAAAGTCGCTTCTACAACTAATACGCCTAAACTCAGACCGCTAACAATTCGGTTTCTACGCGGAAAATGCTGCTGTAGTGGTGGTGTTCCCGGTAAAAACTCACTAATGATGGCGCCGTTCTGAGCCAGAATATGTTCTGCCAATTTTTTATTTTGAGCTGGATAGGTACTGTCTAAACCTGTACCTGTCACCGCTATCGTACGTTGATGAACAGATGCACCTTGATGAGCTGCTTCATCAATGCCGTATGCCAAGCCGCTACTCACATAAAAACCTTTTTCACTTAAATAATAGGCAAAATCATAAGCCACCTGACGACCATGTGGGCTAGGTTTTCGGCTACCGACAATCGCAATTTGCGGTTGTAATAATGCTTGTGCCTGACCTTTTCCAAAAATAACAGGTGGATGATCTATATAAGGGAGTAATTGAGTTGGATAGCCAGCATCATCTGGCGTTAAAATAAAATCAGTATGCTGCTGAACTTGTTGTATAAGTCGTTCAAACTCGGTTTGACCTTGCGCCGTTTGAAACTCGTTTAGACGCTTTAAGTGATTAGCATGTAAGCCAAGAGATTGCCACTTTGCTAAACCATCAGGTTGAGTGGCTTTTTCACAGTCTCCAAAATAATCAATAATTTTTTTGAAGCTAACTAATGAGTGTTGCACCAAATACCACACTTTAAGTGTGTGGTAATGGTGTGAAGAAAGTTGGGTAAGCATTGTAAATGGTACATCCAGCACTAATCAGTAAAACGAGGTGGCTGAATGCTTGAACCGACTTTAATTGGTAAGTTGCTTTCTAGAACATAAGCATAGCTCAGCTGATCAAAAGTCCTAAAGACCATTAAACTACCAATTTGTTGACCAGGGAGCTGAATTGGTTCTTTTGTTTTTGGATCGCGAATGGTCTCGCCTTGTTGATCAATATCAAAAACCTGACCAACCTGAACACCTTGTGCTGTACCGCGGTCTAAAGTCACGACACTATTTTTTGCAGCTCTACCAATTGATCCCATGACCCGAATAATTTTGCCGCCGTCAGTTACTTGTTTAGCATCTACGGGGTAAAATAATGTTGGTAAATTAGCTTGTTCTTCAGGCATAACACGATCGCCACGACGTACTTCACCATCATAGCTATCGGTAAGTTCTAATGTGGTAATGTCTTTTTCAGTAGACATCGCAACACCAGAAGCAACCTGTGACAGCTCTATGCCTAAACTATGCTTTTTACCTTTACTGTCTGTGAAATAGTAAGGTTCGCCTTCGCGATAAACAGCATAGCGCTGACCTTCAACTAGACCTTTTCCTCTTGCATAAATAGTTTGGCCTTTTCCTGCAAGTACACGTTGATCTGCTGTCCCAACAATGTAAGGTGTGTTGGCAATTGAATCGGCTGGTAAAATAGTACTGTGCTCTAACCACTGTTTAATATGTTCAAGTGGAATAACCGGTACACTATTATTTAATGCTTCGACACGAACTTGTGGTTGCAAGTTTGTGGTTTGGCCTGTGTAACGACGAATAATACCTACACAGCCATCTCCTTCATCTTTACCTACCAATGGTCGTCCATCTAAGCTGCATAGTAGTAATCTGTCACCTGGATAAATCCAGTGTGGATTTTTCACATGTTGATTGCTTGCCCAGATTTCAGGCCAACGCCATGGTTTATTTAGAAAATGACCGGAAATATCCCATAGGGTATCTCCACGTTTTACAACATACACATTGGGTGCATTGCTTTTAAGAGAAGGCGGATTATGATTCGGACTGGCAGCATGAACCTCTGCTACCGTACCAAATGCAACCCCTGTACAGAGTGCTAAAGCAAGTAAATGCTTTTTTATCCCCAAAGCATGAAATTGAACCATGCCGTCAAAAACCTTTTTCATTATGATAATTCCTAAAAATTATGCGTGCAGATGCGTTATAATAGGCGGCTAACACACAATTTTTCGATGAAGTATTTCCTTCATTTGGTTTTTTAATCAATGGCATAAGTGAGGACGTCAGTATGGCCTTATTACCTATTTTAAGTTTTCCTGATCCCCGTCTTCGTACCATTGCTAAGCCTGTTGAAGAAGTTACTGATGAAATTCGTCAACTTGCAGCAGATATGCTTGAAACCATGTATGCGGCACCAGGTATTGGTTTAGCAGCTTCTCAGGTCGATCGTCATATTCAGCTTATCGTCATAGATTTGTCTGAATCTAAAGATGAACCTTTGGTTTTCATTAACCCCAAAATAACTCCACTGACTGAAGAGACGCAGCCGTACGAAGAAGGCTGTCTATCAGTGCCACAAATATACGACAAAGTTGATCGCCCGTCACGTGTGAAAATCGAGGCAATTAACCTTGAAGGTCAAGCATTTGAGATAGAAGCTGACGGACTTCTCGCTGTTTGTATCCAACATGAAATGGATCACTTAAAAGGCAAATTGTTTGTGGATTATTTGTCGCCACTTAAACGTCAGCGCGCACGTGAAAAAGTCGAAAAGATTGTTCGTCAACGCGAGCGTGAAAAAGTTGCGGTAAAACGTTAAAAGTTTTTCAAACATTATAATGTGGATGTGATTTTTGGTTTTTCGTAGTGGTCTGTTGCTCGCATGTGCAGCAGTGTTTTTACAGATTGCGGTATTTCTACAGCCGCTATTACCGAAGCAATATCAAATTGCTCCGGTCTGTGAAACTATTACCCGTGCTTTGCTTAAACCCAAGGCACAGACGGAAACCATGTCACATGCCATGCATCATTCACATCACGAACACCATATCGAACAGGCACAAGTACCTGAACATCATGACCACCATGATGCAAATCACCAGTGCCAATATTGTACCGTCTATGCCAATCTCGTTTTACCACCTGAATTTGGCGTAAAAGAGGTACTTGTTCGTATACAAGTTCGCTTAGTCGCCTATCAACAAGCATTTCGACATGTTTATTTTGCACTACAGCGACTCTTCTTACTCCCGCAAGGGCGTGCACCGCCTCTATTTGCATAAATAAAAGCAATTTTTTGTTGGGGTCTTCATTGACTTCAATATCACTTTATTTATGTTTTAGAGCGTATAAAAAATGCCACATTCTAAATTCTTATTACAGCCTTTATGGGTTGCGATGCTTGCTGTCTCTCATTCGGGTTTCGCTTTTGCCGATTCAGAAAAAAATGATGCCGATTCAAAATCGCTTCATTCATTAGCACCTATTGTTGTTACAGCACAGCAAGGAAACGATGCAAATGGTTTGATTGTACATGCAGACCCGAAACAGCCAATTCAGCCAGTACCTGCTACAGATGGGGCAGACTATCTACAAAGTATTATGGGTTTTAACTCAATACAAAGTGGTGGAACAAATGGTGATGTGACATTCCGAGGCATGTTTGGTTCACGCATCAAAATTTTGACAGATGGAACGGAAAACCTAGGTGCATGTCCAAACCGTATGGATGCTCCAACTTCTTATATCTCTCCAGAAAGTTATGACCGTATTTCTGTCATTAAAGGTCCGCAAACTGTTCAATATGCCAATACAGGTTCGGCAGCAACAGTCCTGTTTGAACGTCAGCCTGAAAAGCTCACCTCTGAAAAACCTTATCGTGGACAAGCGAGTGTTTTACTAGGCTCATATGGACGTATTGATCATAATGTTGAAGCGGCCGTTGGTGATGAGAAAAAATATATCCGTTTAAATGCCAACCGTTCAGAGTCCAATAGTTATCAAGATGGTGACGGCAATACCGTACCTTCAGCATGGAAGAAGTGGAATGCTGATGTAGCACTTGGCTTTACTCCAGATGAAAACACGTGGATCGAGCTCACGGGTGGGAAATCGGATGGTGAATCGCTTTATGCTGGGCGTTCTATGGATGGTTCTCAGTTTGCACGTGAAAGCTTAGGGCTACGTTTTGAAAAGAAAAATATCACTGATGTCATTAAGAAAATTGAAGGGCAGGTGAACTACAGCTATAACGACCATATCATGGATAACTTTAGCTTACGTACTCCGCCATTAGTTGAAATGAATCATGGTGGTATGACCATGCTCATGCCAAACGCGATGGCAATGGAAGTGACACGCCGTACACTAAACTCGCGCTTGGCCATGACCTCTGAATGGAATAAGTGGAGCCTAATCACAGGTGTAGATTCTCAATTTAATCAACATGGCGGTGGCATGTCATCGCCAAATATGCCTTCAATGAATATTCCATATCGTCAAGATATGCGTTTTCAATCATACGGTGCTTTTGGTGAACTTGGTTATCAATGGAACGATCTCAATAAACTAGTTACAGGTGTGCGTTTAGATCGAGTCACAGTTGAAGATGAACGTGCCGACTCTAAAGCACAAGGCTTTAATACAAAGCTTGAAAAGACGTTACCGAGTGCATTCGTCCGTTGGGAAAATCAACATCCTGAGCATGACTTAAAAAGCTATATTGGTTTAGGTTATGTAGAGCGTATGCCTGATTATTGGGAGCTTTTCTCGCCTAAACATGGTAACGCTGGCTCAACCAATACCTTTAACGGTGTCAACCCTGAGAAAACATTGCAGTTGGATCTAGGCTTCCAGCAACAACATGGAGCTTTAAATACATGGGCTTCAGCTTATGCAGGTTTAGTAGATGACTACATCTTAATGAGTTACCACCATCACCCAAGTATGGGAATGGGTGGGCATGATATGAGCAATGATATTACTGCGGGTGCCAAAAATGTTGACGCGACTATTGCTGGTGCAGAGGCGGGTATTGGATACCAATTTACTGACCATATTCAAGCAGATTTGAGTGCAATGTATGCATGGGGTAAAAACACTACAGATGACAAGCCGCTACCTCAAATTTCACCTTTAGAAGGTCGCCTAAATATTCGCTATGTAGCTGATAAGTATAACTTGGGTCTGTTGTGGCGAGCGGTTGCTGAGCAAAACCGTGTGAGTCTACATCAAGGTAATATCGTGGGATATGATCTAAAACCAAGTAAAGGTTTTTCAACTCTTTCTCTAAACGGAAGTTACAACCTTCGTAAAGATATTGATGTCTCTGTTGGCATCGATAACGTATTAGATAAGACCTACACAGAACACTTAAATAAAGCGGGTAGTGCAGGCTTTGGATTTGCGAGCGAAGAGCAGTTCAATAATATCGGAAGAAATTATTGGGTTCGTATGAGCATGAAGTTTTAAACAGCTTAATGAATTAAATGAACTGAAAGAATTAATTTAAAGAGAGAAATGAAATGACAAATAAATTATCGCCTGAACAATCTTGGTGGGGATGGAAGTTACTTATTGTAGCTTCTATCTTAGCCTTACTATTTATGCTTATTTTCTACTGGGCAATTAATAATGAACCAGACTATATGCCAAGTCAAAAGAATAAGCAGATGATGGAGTCACATGAGCAAATGAATCACGCAGAAATGCACAGTTCATCAGCTCAATAGGCTCCTTAATATTTAAAAATGGAAGTCCGGATAACGGGCTTCCATTTTTTATTTTTAGGTTTTAAAAACTATTGATGCATACTCGCTAAGGTTTTTGCCTTGCCTTGATTTTCATAAAGACGTAGGCCAAGTTTCTGTAGATTACGACCTGATTGAGTTAAAAAAAATTCAACTTTTGGTGAAATTTTTGCGCCGTTAAAAAGTACTGAATTACGCAAAATCAGATAATAAGCAAACCATGGAGCAGACTGTTGAGGCAATCCAAGTAATTTCATCCGTTTCTTACCAATAAAAAATTGGGTAAGTTCTAAATGTTGTCGATAAGCAAGCTTCTGCTGCAAAGAGCGCAGATGCAGATATTTTCTTTCAAAAGGTTCTTTTGACAAGCTTGATCCTAACTCAACACTGCTGTGATCGGAGTGAGGATGAGCAAACTGCATCCAATAAAGTAATCGCCAGCCTTCAGTTTCAGATTGAATAAGCCATTTTTCATCAATACCCATTAACCATCCGACATAACGCCAAAAATGCAAAAAACTCTTGGCTTCTTGTTTGGTTGGCCAGATACCTAAAGCTCTCATACCAAGTAAAACTACACTGCTAAAAGCCAAATTAGTCATGGCTAAATCAAACTGATTAAGAGGAATTCCCCAAACGTCACTATTCCAACGATCAGACTTTTTTAATTGTCGGCGAACAAGAGCATGAATAAAACGAACATAAATCGTTGAAGTAAAACCTGAGCTTAAACGATCAAGTCCTTGAGGTTCAGTAATATCAACCCACCATTTTGTAGTTTCTGCTAAACGAGTACCTGCCTGTTTCTTTAGTGCGCCTGTTAAAATTAAGGGTTGATTAAATCCAGGATATAAATATCCCGCCATTAAAGATAAATCTCTAAGAATAAAACCATTATTTATTCCTAAACGATGAGTAAATTTAACAGCCGCATCAATTTGGCGCTGATCTAACCACTCAGGCTTTTGTTCAATGTAATTAAAGAAATTTTCTAACTCAGTAGGTATAGGCTCGAATAGGTCATTACGGCCTTGAAATAATATCTTTTCAAAAATCATGCGATGATCTTTGGGGTTTTGCATAACCCAATCAATCACCTTATCCATTTCAACGTCCCCTTCACAAAGAGCACGTTGTAAAGATACATATTCCGTATAGTTGGGTTGTACAGGTTTTTCACAACAGATATTTAAAAACTGAGTAAAGAAATTACTATCTTGCATATCATTAAAAGAAGCAAGTCGAGTCGGGCTAATCATTTGCATATCGTTACTTACTTATTGATCTGAATAATAAATAGGCTAATATGAATAATTATTCGCATTCAATTCGTATTTAACGAATAAAAAAACGATGAGAAAAGTCCCACAGCAACAGCGTTCAAAAGTTATTGTTGACCATATCTTAGAGGCAACACAGCACTGTATTGCCCAATATGGATTGCTTCATACCACAACTCCTAAAATTGCAGAGAAATCTGGAGTAAGTGTAGGCTCGATTTACCAATACTTTGAGAATAAAGATCAAATCATAGAAGAACTATTGCGCCGTAAAAGCGAACTATTAGGACAACAACTCAAAGAATTAGTTATGCATCAAGGAAATATTCCTTTAGATCTGCTTATTCCCTTGGCGATAGAGCTAGGATTTAATGCATTAAAAGCCGATCACGGATTTTTTATAGAAGTACTGAAACATTGGCATGACTATAGTCATTCGCAAGCTGCTCAGATTTTAGAGAAGCATTTTTTTGAAGTGGGACTATATACATTTAGTAGAAATCCTCATCAGTGGGACTTCGAACAAGTGAAACATAAATCCTTTGTAATTATTAATAGTACGCTTTTTACGATGATGCGTTACGTGAGTCAGAATAATTTTCTCATATCAGAACAACAACTTAAGCAAGAATTATCGATGATGATACTGGCTTATTTGGGTCAAAAATAAATATTTAAAATAATTATCAATATAAAACAATAACTTAACCTAATACTTGATTTAAAAGTGAACGCTCAAGTCATAAGTTTTTAATTTTCGCTTGCAACTGGTTCTTAATCCTCTATAATGCACATCCATCGGCGGTGATGCAGATAGAAACTTGTTGAAAAACAGTTACTTGTGATTAAGTTGGTTGCTTTAAGTGATGAATTTGATGATAAGGTGGTTTGAAAAATAAGTTTTAAAA
>NZ_JANBNX010000029.1:0-48933 GCF_035615275.1 Acinetobacter sp. IK23 | reverse complement strand
TCGCAAGAGATGCGATGGATGTCTGGTGATTTGTAGTCATAAATTTTAGTCCCCACTTGTTTTTAAGTGTGGACTAAATTAAGGCTTATAGGATGAATTCAGAAGGTGTGTTCAGCGGACGCTTACACCTATACAACGAAATCCAACGAATTTTAAGAAGATCGGTTAAGTGCTTCCTTTGAGCTTATTCTTATTACTAACTCCATCCTTTTCTATAACATTTATATGCAAATATTAAAATAATTTTAAAGCATACTGCCTACTTAAAAATATTTCTTTATTAAAAGCGGCTATTAGTAAAACCCTGAAAACTCAGGGCTTTGAAAGCCTTAAATACATAAAAATAAATTTAGCTCAAATGTATTATTTTTTACATTCAGATAGATACTTTTCAATCATGAAATTGACTATATCTGTTTCACCACGAGCCTCCCTAGTTTTTTCAGTATTGTAAGTTTTCCAAACTTCATCCCAATGATCTTTAATATATTTGACCATACATTCCTTGTAAGGATTTGGTGTATTTTCATGAATATGCGCTAAGAATTTGTCTTGATGCTTAGCGGTGGAATTGGCACAACCAAATAATGAAATCATAAGAACTAATCCTATACTTAAATTCTTCATTTTTTAATAATATATCCTTCATCAACTAATGGATCTTTATCTTTAGGTTTTAAACTCCAACCTTTGATTAAATGAAATCCTTCCGAAATAACACCTTTTCCTGAAGCCTTCCCTGCAAGAGGATAAATAATTTCAGGTTTAGCAAATTTTGATTTCTTAAAATTATAATGCCACATATAGGGATTTATAACATTTAAAGTAGGGATACCAGCTTGCTTTATAGCTCCAGTCCCATCCGGTAAATTACTAATATATTTACTTAAAATATCCCTAGCTGTTTCAGCACAAGTATCATTTATCCAAGCTGTATACTTTTGGTCGCCAGAAATGATTTGTTGACGTACTTGATTAGCTTCAGCAATTATTTTTTTAGCTGAATCTTCGTTAACCACTATTCTATAAAGCGTTGCAGTTTCCCCAATTCCATAATCAGGTGTTCCTGGCCGACTACTAGCATATCCATCTTTGATAGGGGCACCTGTATTCCATTTATTTGGTGCTTGGCTATTTCCTTTATTAAACCATCCACTTTTTCCTGCACCAGATGGCCCAAAACTAAAAAAGACTTCAACAATATCATTTTTGGTAACGTAAAAAAAAGCATGACCATAATCAATATCTAACAATTGTGTTCGCTCATTACTTTTTGAAACCCAACCATTATCACGTTCAACAAAAGCATCAGGATAGTTAACCTCAAAACCAATGGTCACAATATATTTATTTAAGACGACAGAAGTTGTAGGTTTATCATTTGCTGTTCTAACTTTCTGGAATTTCTTATATTTAAATTCATTTTCGGCCATAATTATTTCAACCCTAACTGCTCCATTTTTTCAATAGCATCAGCACCATAAAAAACTCTCAATTCAGTATTTTCAGCATAAAAAACTCGTTTAGTTAAGCCCTCTTTATTTGTTTTACCTATATGTGCTTGATTATTTTGATCTAAAATTAAATATTCCGTATCTTCACATGGATTATTATTTTCATCTATAACTTTAAATTGATGGCTCTCTTCATGAGGTACAAATGTTGGTAATACACGAGCTTTTACAACGACTTCAGCACCACTTTTGAAAATATGTTGACCAGCTTGATATAAAATTTTTCCACCTGTTGAAATCATAATACCTTGCTTATTTATTACAATACGTGAACCACCAGCCATTTTTATTCTCTATAATGTAATTTTGTGTCTAGAATAACACATCTTTTTAAAATTCAAATAATGGATATCTATGACAATGATTATATCTGCCCACTTAGGGGATTTTATCTTGATTTCAGCAGACAAACGGGCAATGATCTTTGACTTAGAAACAGGGGCAATGCGCGTATCAAATAATGATGAATCAAAAATAGAATTATGGTGTAGAGGCGCTATCGCAGGAACTGGTGATACCGTATTAATAAATAGAATTATGAATTACTTTAAGAGTTTAAATCCAACTGATCTAAATCTTTACCAATTAAGTATAATTCATAAAGAAGTTGAAAGAAGATTAATAGAAGGCATACCAAAAGAGGTACTAATTAATACTACAATAATTTTTTCAATATATAATGGCTGTGAAACTTCTTTATATACTATACCAATTGAGCAGTTTTTTAAGAAAATTGATATAGAAGGCATACCAATTATTCGCTCTAGAATATATGAAGTTAAATATATGAAGTTAAAGAGTGGACAATAGATATTTGTTGTTTTAAACTTCCATCTGATTTAAGTGATTTTCAGAATTTTCAATGTAATTTGAAAAGCTTATTAAATTTTGATAACGAAATTGATTTTATTAACTATTACATCGAACAATTAAAAAAAATTTTTGCAATTCATTCATTAATTGATTCTAGCATAACACCTTCATTTGACCTTTATCTTCAATCTTGTGAAACTGGAAAAAATTTGGCGTTACATGTTAAAAACTATAATTTAAACTAGTCTATTGATGTTTAAGTTAAAATATTTACTATAATTTTTGACTTCTATTAGCTTATACACCGCTTTTTAATTTGAACTATCGTTGTGCTTAAGATGGAATGCAAATCTTAAGCTTCCACTCCTAAATACCAATTTTTCCAAGAACTGGTTCCTCTCGTTTCAATTGATACAGTTGGAATCAGTTTTTCTTTTAGCACTTCTGTTTGCTTAACCACTTTAGCAAGTCTCGCTTTGACTGAATGAATGCATTCTCGGTCACCAAATTCGCAGTGGTCTAAAGTTGTACCGCCACAAGGCCCGTTGGCTAAACCTTTTGGACATGTTTCAGGGCAAATATATAAAGTGTCACCTAAACGGCACTGACCACAGCTTTCACAACCGACTAGGCTATGTTTACTCAGTACTTCTGTTTTAAGTAATACTTTAGCAACTAAAGTGTTATCCCAAAAAGATCCTTTGAAAATAAACCGTCCGATGCCTTTAGCAATTTTTGAACCAAACATTGCTTCATGCATAACATGCAGTTGGCGATATTTAATTAATTGTTTAGACGTTGGCTGACGCGAAAACCGAGCAATTTCAGGTGAAAACTCTTTGCTAGATGTGACTTGCCAAAGTGAATTCCAAAGCTCCTCTAAGGCTTTAAGCTCCAAATGTCTGTATTGCTCGACGTAGCTTTCAAGCAACATTTGCTCTTCTGGCTTATGACAAGCAGATAAATGAATTCCTGCATACCCCAAGTGTTTACATATCAAAATCTGTAAAGCACAGCGCAAATAAACTCGGTCTGTATGCCCTGCCTGTTTTTCATCTGCCAAAACTTTTAACATGTGTGGGGTAATTACAATACCCGCGACTTTATGCTTCACCATAAAATTGGCACGCCCCAAAGTCAGTGGCATGACACAAGCGAGTATTTGCTGCGAATAATTGTTCTTGGTTAAAAATGATTTGGCTTGTTTTAAGGCTTCAATGTCATAGCCCAATTGGGTAATGATAAAGTCAGCGCCTGCTTTAATTTTCTTATGTAGTTTTAAGTACTGTGCATCACGCTCAGCTTCGACATATTTAAATGGGTTAAAAGCAATGCCAATACGAAAACCACCATGTTGCTTAGCTGCCATTACGGCGTTTACCGACTCTAGGTAACGGCTACGAGGCTGCCCATCTCGCCCATTATGATGCTCTTTGAGTTTATCACCTGTAAGCAATAACAAGTTTTGAATATTAGCTGCTTGAGCTTGTTGTAAAAAGCGCTCAAAGTCTTGTATATCTCGGGCCTTACCTGAAAAGTGTAAGACTTTATCGATTGAGTTAGGGTAACTTTTGCTGGCTTCAAGTGGCGCGATATCATGATCTGAATGTACGCGATCTGCCAATGTCATTGCAGCCGGATATCCTGCAAACTCATGTTTCACAGGATAAATTTCATGTAGTGAAGTGAGATATTCCACCAACACAAAAAACTGGTTTTGCTGGAAGCAGGGAGAAACGTGTGACATAGGCAAAGTGCTGATCAAAACATGACATCAATCATAAGCGCGGCATTATAAATCAAAGTGCATCAAGATGCGCTAGTCAGAAAGCTCATTGTTTTGCTTATCTTCACCCTCTTTATTTCTAGGTAATTCGAGTGAGCGCGGAAATATAAAATCGAAAGAATCGAGTGCATAGCGATAAAGCTGAGCTGGTCGTTTGCCTACAATTTTACTTTGATTGGTTTCTTCAACTGCACCGGCTTCTATCATACGGCGCCTAAATGCTTTTTTATCTAAGGATTGCCCAAGAATAATTTCATAAATGGTTTGTAGTTCAGTTAGCGTAAATAATTCAGGCATAAGACTCGCTGGCAATGCAGTATAGCGAGTTTTATTGGTTAAACGCTCTAAAGCTAATCTGAGCAATTCATTATGATCAAACGCCAATGCTAAATCTTGTGCTTTTGCTACAGACACCCATTCGCTGTACTCAGCCAAAGCTTGGTGTTCGTAAGCATTAAAATCAATTAAAGCAAAATACAAAATGGTTACGGCCCAGCCACGCGGGTCACGTTTGGCATTGCCGACAGAAGCAACTTGTTCCAAGTAAGGTGAAGCAATTCCTGTTTTTTCAACTAGCTTACGATAGGCTGTGGCCATCAAATCTTGGTCATGGGTTAAATCGGCAAAACCACCTGGTAAAGCCCATTGGTCTTTGGCTGGAAAGTTGGGTCGCTTAATGAGTAATACCTGCAACTGACCATTAAATACCGAGAAAATAGCCATATCGACCGTGAGTAAAGGTGCGTCATAATCTCGGCGATCATAACTGGCAAGGAATTCTTGTTCAGTTTGAATAGTCACGTTCAGCCTCTCAATAAAAATGATGAGCCGATACTCATGCAACGGCTCATCTAAACTCAGTTATGCGATGGATAAACGCTCACGTATTTGATCCAAAGTACACTCATATTGAAGTTTACCATTTTCAAAGACTGTTTTAAGTGCTCCGCCTTGTTCTTGTTCGGCTGTTTGCTCATCAAACAAGATAAAACCATTTTCACTTTCTTCGATGCGTAATAGACCTTTCGCAGATGTTTTAACACCTGAGTCAGTAATTGGGTCTTTAAACAGCTCGCGTCCTACACCATTTACTTGCCCCCAAGTCGCTTTCACAGCAAATCCAAAAGTATCGCGAGTTAAATAGTTATAGGTAAAGCTGCCTATACCAAACACCAAGTTATTTGAAGCAAAACCTTTGGCTTTTAGTCCTTCTAAAATACGCTGCGCACGGTCTAGAGTAATCGAGTCACCATAAATTAAACCGACACGCTCATTTAGTACTTTATAACCTTGGTCAGTTGTTGTACCGCCAAACACTTCCCATAAACATTCAACTGCGCCTTTATATGCTGAGCTGCCGACTTCGGCGTCTGGATCACCACAAATAATTTTGACAGGATCACCAGAGTCCGGACGGAAAACTAATTTAGCCAAACCTAAAGCATTCGGTTGTCTTGCCAAAATTTCAGGTTTTAAAGCCACTGTAAATTCTGTAATGACTCGCCAAAAGTCCCAAGTATCAGAAACGACACTGACAACACCCGACGGATAAAGCTCACAGATTAAACGCTTAAATGTTTCTAGCTCACTGTCTTCAGTACCCATACACATCACACTGTGTTCGGTCGCTGGTACAGATACCCCAATCACACCTGAGGCATTGTAATATTCTTCTGCATAGTCAATTGAAGCAACCGAGTCTGTTCCAATAAAACTGGTTAAGTGACCAACGCCAGATTGTGCAGCATCATAAATTCCGCTCATACCACGACTACTAAAATCGTGTCCTTGCACAGGTACAAAATCAAGTGGCGCGCCAGTTTTTACAGCATATTGAGTTAATAAGCGTTTGTACTCGTAGGCAATTGTGGCCGTAGTACAGCTTTTCCAAAGCTCAGCACTCAATACGGTTTCAATATAGTTAGTTAACCAAAAGAAACGTGGGTCAGTGTTAATCACGGTGAGCACAGGTACACGCATATTGACGCGGCTGCCTTCTGGCAAGGCTTTAATGCTTAATGGTAAATATCCCAAGTCGTGTAGCGCTTCAATGTGATCAACAGGTACTGCGCCTTCACCTAATGAACTATCCATACGGCGTTTATAAGCAGCCACGACTTTGTCTTTAGGTTGTTTGAAAAAGCCTTCATTCCATGTATCGATTAAAAAGTGTTTGATAAAACCCTGAAGCCCAAAGAACACAACTTTATCGTCAAAGTCAGGCAACATTTTAGCAAGTCGAGACGAACGCGGTGTAAAGTTGGCGTATACATACTCTGTACCTGCTGGATACTGACGTCTGTGATCAGCTTTATAAAAATCGATAGCGTTTAATGGATTAAGTTTAATAGTCATCTTTGTTCTCTTTATTTTGCTGCAAAAGCAATTACTGAAATTTTGTCTGATGGTTGTTGTGGAAAGCTGTCCGAGGTAAATAGTTGGTCAAGCAATCCATCAAAAACCTCTATTCCTTTACTGAAAATACCGTGGGTCACGTATAGAACGACCTTATGGCAATTTAGGCGACGGAGTTCTTTGGCAATACCAATAAAAGTCGCACCGCCATCACAAATGTCATCGGTAATAACAGCTGTTAGACCCGATAAATCAGTCGCATGTACATGTGTACCCAAAATTTTGCCAGTCACTGGATCACGTTTTTTATCACACTGAACAATAGTGATAGGTTGTTTGCGCTCGCCATTAAAAGCATCTGCAACCATTTGTGTACGTGCTTTTGCGCCTTTGTCTGGGCAAACCAGCACTGTTTTTTCATCTTTTAATAATGTGCTTAGCACTTCACTCTTCGCGATGATGTCGACTGAACTGACATTTACAACTTCTTTAAAAGAAGTATTAGCAGCAAGTAATGCTGTTGTTACTTCACTATGGCAGTCCCAAACAGTCACCTTGCCTTGTTTACCCGCTTTTTTTTCGGCATTGATGTTAAGTAGCTTGGTCATCACATCGAGCGAGAACGCTTGGCCTACTGCACAAATACGGTCCTGACGAGCGTATGGAAAATATGGAATTTCTAAGTCAACTGTTAGCCCGTGATTCAGCAATATATTTTCAAGTAACAAATAGTCCATCACATCGTGACTTGAGATCATTTGCGCACGCACCAATACCTTGCCAGATAGTGAACCTAAGGTTGTCTCATCAATCTGAACATGACGCTCTCCACCAGAAAACTGCGTGAATTTCACTGGAATTTCATTTCTTGCCGCATCTAAAAGCTGGATAGCCATATCATCCTCTTTTTTGTCTGATGACCTTCGATGAATATATAGTGGCATAAAGCCACTATATATTTCAAGTCTATTTTTCAAACTTTTTTCAAAACCATTTAAGGCATAAAATTTACGGTTTTAGAGTATTTAGAGATTTAATTTTTAAGAGAGATTATTCTTCAATTAATTGAAATAAAAAGTTAATTTACAAAAAGCATGACGAGTAGAACTATTATTAAAAGTAGCGGATACAATCTTGCCCGCCATAAATCAGGTAGTTTTGAGATAAATTTTTCTGAAAAATATAGTCCAATCCATGTCCCAGCAACCAAGAATAAAGCAGCTTCAAACCAGATTAGACCGATAAATCCACTAGGTGCCCATGTAGATTTCCAAAGTGACAATACACAATAAGTTAGCGTTGCAGTTAAAGACAAAGGCAGCGTGAGAATATTTGCAATAGCCGCAGCCTCTGCCATAGAACTACCCCGCCGCCTCAACAAAGGAACTGTCATTACACTGCCACCCACACCTAAAAGTGCTGCAACCCAACCAATAATTCCGCCTTTAATGAGTTCACAGTTTTGACCATAGTTTTGCGTTTGTCTTGATGCCACCATAAAGCCTGGTCGGTAATAACAATCAATAATGGTTATGAATACATAACCCATAAATATCAAGCGAAGCCAATTTCCATTAAATAATGAAGCCATGACCGCACCGACAACCCCACCCAATGCGATACCACTCCATAAAAAGCGGATTTGTTGCCAATCTATATGTCCAGACCGATAGTGTCGAAAGGTTGCAAAACATGCCGAGCACAGCATCACAAAAGCTGATGTAGCTACGGCGATTTGCATGGCATGTATCCCAACCATACTTTCGCTACTGTACTTTTGAATAATGACTGTATAAAGCAAAGGCACAGCAACAAAACCGCCGCCAAAGCCAAATAACCAAGTGGTAACGCCTGAAAGTAGTCCAAATAAAAATAGCTCATATAGCATCATCATCTTCCTCACATTTATAGAGGCATGATATAAAATAGCTCTATGGCACACTAACGTAGAAAAGTCATCTTTTTATTTATTTCAGCCAAAAATATATGCGTAATATTCCAATTAACGATGTAGACCATCTACCGCAAGCGGTTTTAGCATTAGGATCGGACTATCCTGCTGATACTTTGTTAGATACGCATAGCCATCGCCGTGCTCAGTTCTTATATGCACCCGAAGGGCTTATGAAAGTTGAAACTGAAGATGGACAATGGCTCGTGTTACCGTACAGTGGTGTATGGATACCCGCAGGCAAACCACATCAGGTATGGCTATCTAAAGTCAGTACTTATAGTTTGTATATAGAAGTAAGTAATGCCCCAAGACAAGCAAACTATTGCGAGGTTGTGCAAGTTTCACCGTTAATGCATCAGTTACTGATTCAAGCAAATCAACTACCTGTTGACTACCAACATGCAGGCCGAGACGGCGCTGTTATCGATTTATTGTTATATGAGTTAGAAGCTGCACCAGCCCTGCCTCTGTTTATTCCATTGCCTCACAACACATTACTATCTAATCAGTGTGCTGAGTTTATGGAGCATCCCGATATTCATAGCAGCCCTAAAGATTGGGCACATGTCCATAATAAAAGTGAGCGGACTTTTCATCGTTGGTTTAAGGCAGAAACGGGTATGTCATTTCAGGCTTGGCGTAATCGAGTCTGCATCATCTATGCTTTAAATGCGTTAAAAGCAGATATCTCGATTACTGAAATTGCCTTTAGTTTAGGCTATGAGCACTCGGCAGCATTTACTGCAATGTTCAGTAAAATTATGGGTTATCCACCTACCCATTTTCAAAAAAGATTTCATACGCATAATAAAGCGCTATAAAGATTTACTCATATGAATGGTGTCGTAGGTCTCGATCCACTCACGGTTAATGACATCAAAGCCTTGTAGACGCCAAAACTTTTCAGCCGCTGGCAAAAATGGATGAGTGTGCAAATACAAAGTCGTAATTTCATTGTTTTTTGCATGGCTAAACAACATGTCACATAGCTGAGTTGCGATACCATTACGGCGGTATTCAGGCAATACAAACAACTTAACCACTTCCACTGTATTAGATGGCAAATTTAAATCAAAACGATGGTCATACGCCCGATATGCAATAGTGCCAATAATACGGTTTTTATCTTTTACCGTAATAAAGCAACCTAATGGATCATTAACATAATATTGCCCAAAATTTTTTAAATCTTTGGGAACTTGCCCATGATAGATTTCTGGGAATAATAAATGTCTTGTATAAAGTGCAAACTCTACAGCAGATGCATAGTCTGATTTGTCTGCTAGATGATAGTGAAAAGTCATATTTATAGCCAAGAATGGTCAGGGATAACAATGGTTTTGTCTTGAATCATGGCTTCATGGAACTCAACATCATAGACACTTTTTAAAAACTTCGGATCGGTGATTCGTGTTTTAGACTCAGGCTTAACTACTTCATGTTGGCGCATAAAAAACAAATGATCTGCAAATAAAAAAGCCAAATTAGGATCATGCATAATTGCAATCACCGTAAAATTTTGCCGCGACAACTGACGCAATTTTTTCATTAAATAAGACTGGTAATAAACATCGAGATGATTGGTTGGCTCATCAAGCAAAATCACTTTGGGTGCTTGTACTAAAATGCGCGCAATCATTACCAATTGTCTTTCGCCCCCCGATAACTCGGTATAAGGACGATCGCGTAAATGCTCAATATCTAAATCAAGCAAAGCTTGGTCTACACGTTCCCAGTCTGATTTTGAAGGTCTATATCTGCTAAAAGCGGCACGTCCCGTAATTACTACATCTTTAACTAAAAATGGAAATACGGTTTTATGAAACTGTGGTAAAAAGCCAAGTAACGCAGCCCGATCTTTACCTTTAAAGTCCGATAATGGTTTTCTAGAGTAACGAATCAACCCATCTTTTACAGGTTCTAAGCCAGCCATCAATTTAAAAAGTGTCGATTTTCCACAGCCATTGCGCCCTAAAATGACGGAAAACTGATTTTCAGGAAACTCCAGATGAATGTTTTTAAGAACCTGTTTATGCCCATAGGCATAATTTAACTGATCAATTTGAATCATGCCCAATGAGTCCTCTGTGTTTTCATTAATAATAAGAAAAATGGTGCGCCAAGTAGCATGGTGAAAATACCAATCGGTATTTCAAACGTTAGTAAAACCCGAGAAAAGTTATCAATCATGAGTAGGAAACTACCGCCCAAAATCATATTGGCTGGAATACTGTAGCGGTGATCTGGCCCCACCAACATTCTCACAATATGCGGCATAAAGAGTCCATATAAACTAATAATGCCAGCAGCAGCCACAGAAGTTGATGTACATACAGTCACTAGTACAATTAAAAGAAGCTGTTCCCACCTTGGGTTAACACCCACCGCCTGCGCTTCTTCAGCACCGAGTGCCATTAAGTTTAAGCGCCAACGCATTGCAAATAATCCAGCAAGGCCAATACAAATAGGAAGCACGGCGTATTGAACCTTTTGCCAAGACGCCTGATGTAAGTTGCCCATCGTCCATTGCACAATGGCTTGTAATTTAAATGGATCACTTAAATATTGAATAACTGTAAGTCCTGCCAAAAACAGCCCCGAAACAATCATGCCGGATAAAATTACCATCACTAAAGACGTCTGGCTTTCATGTTTTTGATGTGCAAATAAATACGTTAAAGCAACAGCACAAACACCAAAAATAAAGGCGGATAGATTTGGTGAAAGCCAACTTAGAGAAAGTGCCAAAGCTGCACCAAACGCGGCACCAGAAGAAATACCAAGTACATACGAGTCAACCAAAGGGTTACGAAACAATGCCTGTAAACCGTTACCCGCTGTTGCTAACGCAGCTCCCACCATAAATGTCAGTAAAATTCTGGGTAATCTGACATTGACTAGTATGTTTTGCATCAGCCTAAATTGTTCAGCATCAAAATATGGCGTACCAAAGACTGCTTGCACACCCCACCGCAAATAGTCCCATGCACTCAAGGTTTGCGTAGGCCCAATGAGCAACGAGATAAAAATCATGAAGAAAGGTAAAGGGTAAAACCAATAATATTTGAGCTTTTCCATATTCATGACACCAACGCTTTGGCAAGGTGCTCACCATACAACTTGGTTAAAATACGCTGTTGTAAAGCACTTACTGATAAATCGGACTGTTCAGGGTAAATGCTGTGGTTCAAATAAATCGCCGTAATAATGATTTTGATGGTATGGGGGTTATAAATAAATGCAGGGCTCAAATTAAATACCTTACGGTTTTGTACGGCACTTAAGCCTTGTAATTCTTTGCGTTCATAAATCAGTTTTGGGTTGGTATTCCAAAGCACAATATTGTCAGGATTCCATTCAATGAGAGTCTCGGGATTTACGTTGGGTTGGTTAGCATTGGTCTGAACAATGTTGTAAGCACCTGCCAGCTCAATAAAGTCATTGGTAATTGACTCCCGTCCCGAAGTGGAAAAAATTCGTCCACCTGACCACGCATAGTAAATCGATTGCTTATTTGGCTGACGTGCTGTTTTGGCTGCGACTTCTGCCATAATTTCATCAGAAAAACTCAAAATTTCTTGAGCTCGCTTTTGAGCTCCACTTAGAACAGCAATTTCAGATAGCTCTTCTTTCACTTGCTGGTAAGTGCCAGACTCCATTACATATACAGCAATACCAAATTGCCGTAATAATGCGATCGTTTGGGTCTGCCCGCTCCCCAAAATTACTAAATCGGGTTTCAACAACACAAGACTTTCAATATTGGTTGCATTGGCACCTTGTGAAGGCGTTGCAAGCTGTTTATTGGCAATGCGTTGATCTATTTTTGAATAGGCGTTAAATAATAAAGGTTGAATGTATACTTCGGCTGGTATGCCAATCACTTTATGACCTTGCCCTAGCATATATAAGCCATCTAAACCTGACTCAAATAGAGAAACAATTCTTTGTGCTGGCTTGGCTACACACACTTTTGTATTTGTACTATCAAAAACGCATATCGAATGAACTGCTAAGTTTTCTTTAGTTTTTCTACTTTGTTCAGATGAAGAACATCCACATAGAATGAGTAAAGTGAGTATTGAAGCCCAAAACCTCATTACACCTCTCCATGCACAAATATAGTGCAAAATAAAAAGATGTGCTTATTTGGTGCAATTTTCATGTGAAAAAAACACCATAAGAGTGCAAAACGGTTTGAATCATCATTTATATGAGGTGCAAATTAAATGTTTAATTGAAGATATGAATCATTAAGCAATAAAAATGCCAGAATTAAAAAATAAATTTACCCATCAACCGGTTGTCATACTTGTTTCAAGTCAGAAAAAAAATTTATGGGCTTTCACACTTCTCTAATAATGAGTTAACTAATACCAGTTATTTTAAAATCTAATTGAGTAAAATATTTAAAAATAATGAGATCTAAAAACATAAAAATTAAAAAAACAAAACACAATACTCAAAAATATAGTTATTTTCTCATTTTAATTTTATCAATTAAATAAATAATTAATAATAAACAAAATCTTAGCTAAAATAATAAAATTAAGTTTTTCTAAAAAATTACAGCTTTAAAAAGTAAATTAATCTAAAGTTAATATTAAAGATAAATCTTTAATAATGACTATTTTATGTGCTAGATTAATGTACAAGAATTATCCAATTATTTGGAAATTTCTCATACTACAAATAACTTACTAACTATAAGAATATTAAACATGACAAGGATTTAAAACCATGAAGAGAAATTATTATATTTTAGGAACTTTATTGTGTGGTATGAGCTTAACGACTCATGCCGACTCACTACGAATGAGTGCCACGGAGTTTGCAAAAGACCCAGCTAAAGTAAGCGCACTGCAAAAAGGTCTGGAAAAAATGCGAGCAAATAATAATGCAAATCCATTATCTCCGGAGTTTCGTACAAGTTTTAATTATTGGGCAAATACTCACGGCTATTTTGGTACGGGTACACATGGTACTGATAAAACTACATATCTTAAAAACCGTATGGCAGGTTGCTTACAAGATAATAGTCAAGCCTTGTGTGATAGTTACTATAAACATATTCAAAATTCTACAGTTCCAAAAGATGGCTTTACCGATGAAGTTTGGGGTACATGCCAACATGGCAATCTAAACTTCTTACCTTGGCACCGTATGATGCTTTATTTTTACGAGCGAACAGTGCGTAAGTATGTTGGACAAGATTACTCTCTTCCTTATTGGGACTATTACCAAGAAAAAGCGGCTAATGGGAAAGGACTAGCGCTGCCTCAATTGGTTCGAGGTAAACAAGCAGGTAGCTTATATGACCAGTTCCGTACACCTGGTTTAAATGAGAATATCAGCGCTATAGATCCAGACGATGCCAGCGCTGCCCAAGCATTTAAATGGAATGACTTCACATCATTTTCCAATCAGTTACAGTCTCAGCCCCATGGTGTAATGCACTGCGCGGTAGGTAAAAACTGTGTTCTGCCAGATATGGGATTTGTACCAATTGCAGGTTTAGACCCTGTATTTTATATGCACCATGCCAATATCGACCGCTTGTGGCAATGTTGGCTAAATAAAAAAGCCAATGGACAACCCATTACACTTGAGTGGGCAAAGAAAAACTTAGGTATGCCAGATAGCTGGTATGACACTCGATACACCTTTGCAGACGAAAACGGCAATAAAGTCACCATGACCATTGCTGATGTATTTACCCCTGGTAAAATTCCGGTGCGTTATACCAATGAAAACGCATGTAAAGTTCAAGCACCAGTTATGAGTAGTCAAGCAGGAAAAGTAAATCTATTCAAAAAGGCTCATAAACCAGTCAGCAGCAATACAGCCATTAAACTGATGGGTGTAAGTCAAAAAGTAGCTTTAGCACCTCAAACCACAACCTTCTTAAAAAGTGCTAATCAACTTTCTCAAACTACACTTTCATCAGGACAAACTTATTTAATCTTAGATAATGTACAAATGGTGGGTAATCCAAATCTAACTTATAAGATTTATTTATCTCCTAAAAATAAACCTGACCAAAAAATTTATGTCGCCACAATTAACTATTTCGGTGTGTTAGATCATAGCCACGACGGTCATGCGAGCAATGGTGCTATGGGTCAATTGGTCTATCAAGTCAGCGATCAAGTTAATCAATTAGGCGTACCTGCTGAAGACTTAGAGGTTCAGTTTGTTGCTACCGATTTAACCCTTAACCCAGTGAAGCAAAAGGTAAGTTCTCAAGGACTGAGCATTTCTCAAGTTCGCTTAGAAACTTCAAAATAATAATTAAGGGAGAGGCCTGATTTTTCAGGCCTATATTTATTATGAAAATAGTTCATTTAATAGTATGTACCCCTCTAACGTTAGCGAGTGGGTATGCCTTAGCAGAGGAGTCTTCTGACCGTATATTAGAAGACCCTCCTGAAATGTCTGTTGCACGTAATCACCAAGCTTTACTTGCAGCACCAAGCCCTACTACTGCCACAACAAACGTTCCGCAAATGCAGTCTTCAAATGAAGCGTTGTTTACTTGGGAGGTTAAAAAAACAATAAATAGACTCTGGAACCCTGCAACAAACAGTTATGACAAAGTCATGTTACGCAGCTATCAAGGCACAAATACACAGCCTAATACACCTTATATTGCTCCAACCATTGAGGTGTTTCCTGGTGAAACTGTACGAGCAACTTTAGATAATCAGCTTGATATAGACCCAATAACTCATAGAAAACTTCCAAGAGACCCAAGTTGCACTGGCGATCATTTTGACGTGAATAAACCACATTGTTTTGATGGTACCAATATGCATACACATGGGTTATGGATTAACCCAGCAGGAAATAGTGATAACGTTTTAGTTTCGATTAATCCGGGTGTTAACTTCCAGTATGAATACAACATACCGCCTGATCATCCGGCCGGAACGTTTTGGTACCATCCACATCGACATGGTTCAACCGCGATTCAAGTCGCAAGTGGTATGGCGGGTGCTTTGATTATTCGTGGATATCGTCAACCCACACCAAATAAAACAGGTGATTTAGATTTACTCACCTATGGTTTTAAAGAAAGAACGCTGGTTTTTCAGCAAATTCAATATGCTTGCTATGATGCTAACGGTAAAATCCAAACTGACTCAAAAGGTAATTATATTTGCCAAAATAATCAAATTGGTGAAAATAGGGATTATCAGGGCTTTGGTGTCGGCGGTTGGGAAAAATCAGGGCGATATACAAGCATTAATGGTGAAGTTCAACCTTTCATTACTCAAGCTGTAGCAGGACAAATCGAACGTTGGCGAATGGTTCATGCTGGTGTGCGCGACAGTATTAACCTGAGCGTTCGTCAAATGCAAAACATCCCTTCTAAACTCGATTTAACACCAACGGGTGAAAAGCAATTATTAAGAGAAAGCTGTACAGGCCCAATTGTAAGTCAACACCTTATTGCAGCCGATGGCTTAACCCTCAAACAAGTCATGGATAAAACAGTCACTGTTTTTCAACCGGGTTACCGTTTCGATGCCTTAATGCAATTCCCGCAAGAAGGCCGCTATTGTCTGATTGATGAAGCTGCTTCAGCTTCTGCTAACGTGGACCGTATATCTTCTGAGAGACGCTTACTTGGGATTATTCAAGTCAATAAAGCCACTTCAGCACCTCAGTCTTTAAAAACAGTGTTAAGCAATAATGCAACACGCAATATTGCACCAGATATGCGTCCCGCTGTGCTTCAAGATTTACAACAAAATTTAAAGCTCAGTCATTTTGTTCCTCATCAGGATTTACCGGCAACACCAAATAAACAATTTTTAGAATTTAATATTGATACAAATGTTAATCCAACTCAATTTCAGGTCGATGGAAAACCTTATAAACCAGATCGAATCGACCGCACACTTGAGTTAGGTAAAACTGATGAATGGATACTTACCTCTAAATTAGCCAGTCACCCGTTCCACATTCATGTAAACCCGTTTCAGATCGTAGCGATCATAGCCCCTAATAATAAAGATGTCAGTGATATCAACGCCGTTGATGACTACGACAAATCCGCTCCACCCGACCCACAATACCGTGGTCTAAAAGGCACATGGAAAGACACCATTTGGGTTAAAAATGTAAAAGGAGCCAGTTATAAAGTCATTGTTAGAACTAAGTACCAACGCTACATTGGTGACTTTGTTTTGCACTGCCATATTCTAGATCATGAAGATCAAGGCATGATGCAAAACATTCGCATTAGCCTTCCAGATGGTAATGGTGGTGTTTCACAGGGACATCATTAACCATAAATCTTTTTGAGACAGAATTAAAAAGGCCGCTTCTCGCGGCCTTCGTTTTATCAC
Source organism: Acinetobacter sp. IK23 (assembly GCF_035615275.1). Lineage (NCBI taxonomy): Bacteria > Pseudomonadati > Pseudomonadota > Gammaproteobacteria > Moraxellales > Moraxellaceae > Acinetobacter > Acinetobacter sp. IK23. The sequence continues at coordinate 32,157 of NZ_JANBNX010000029.1, read as the reverse complement.
TTTTATGTAGACCGCTTATTTTCTTGATAATTCATATTCTTTAAAAATAAATTGACTACATATTCAACCCAAATACTAATTTCACTCTCAGATATTAAATAATCAGGATGGGTCAGACATTTTAAATGAGCATCACTTCGTAAAAGCGATAAAAAGATATTTGCCGCAGCTTCAGAGGAAGAAGTTAATTCAATTTCTCCTTGTTTGACCGATTTTTCAAGATAACCCGCAATAATATTTGCAAGGCGCTGGGGGCCAACTTGAAAGAATTTTTCAGATAATTCTGGGAATCTGACTGCTTCAGCAATACAAACCCTAAAAAAAGCCAAACCTGAATGTGACAATATAAAGCAGAGATAAGTTTTCCCCATCTCTGTTAAAGCTGAACGTAAATTTTTAGCTTGCGTCTCAACTAAAATAATTTGTTTTTGCATGTTGGTGCATTGGCGTTCAATGACCGCAGCGAACATCGCTTCTTTATTTTTAAAACAACCATACATGGTGGCTTTTGAAACACCAGCTTCTTTTTGAATCATGTCTGTCGTTGTGCCACTAAAACCGTGGATCAGAAAAAACTTGGTTGCTGCGTCTAGAATTTTTTGATCTTTCTCATTGGCTTTAATGCAATCTGACATACGAACCTACAAATATATTTAGAAATTTCATGATTAGTGTAACTCATCGAAAAGTTCAAAATCGAGAATTGACGTAGTTTTAATAAGATAGTACAGTACCGATCGGTACAGTTGAGCTCAATAACTGCTCTATGCAACGAGTTCATTTTTAAAATTTAAGGTAAAAGATGAATATACGACCACTCATCGGTTTGGCAGGTGCAATTTTTGCAGCAATGACTGTCGAATTTAATAACCGAATTACCAGTATTACTTTGGTCGATATTCGCGGTGCAATGGGTATTAGTGTCGACTCTGGTTATTGGGTCAGCAGTATTTATGCCAGTGCAATGATTATTGGCATGATTCTCTCTACCAGTTGGGCCGTTATTTTTTCTATGCGTAGAGTCCTTCTTTTTGCCATAGGTCTTTGTCTCGTCTCTAGCGTTTTAATTCCTTTTAGTCCAAATATTGAAATATTTTATTTATTGCGTGGCTTGCAAGGGCTTGCCAATGGTTTGACCATTCCTTTACTCATGGCCTGTGCACTTAGATTTCTAGGGCCAGAAATCCGTTTATGGGGGTTGGCCTGCTATGCGCTAACAGCAACTTTCTTTCCCAACTTAAGTGCTGCACTCTCTGCGTTTTATTTAGATGTGATTGGTTGGAAAATGATATTTTTCCAAACCATTCCTTTTTGTGCGCTAAGTGCTGCATTGGTTTACTTTGGTATTCCGCAAGATCCGTTAAATTATTCAAAAATAAAAACTTACGATTGGACAGGTGCCATTTTAGCCATTATTAGCTTAGCAAGCTTAAGTACCATGCTTTTACATGGCAATCACTTGGACTGGTTCCATTCTAAATTGATTAGTGTTTTGGCTTTAATCAGTGCCATTACCCTACCTTTATTTTTAATACATGAATGGCGCTACCCAACTCCATTAATTAAACCGCAAATGCTCGAAATACGAAATTTTGCCTACGCCGTTATTGCCCTGTTTTGTTTTGTGGTTATTGGCATGTCAACCAGCACATTACCACTCAATTACTTAAGCGCTGTACATGGTTATAAGCCAACTCAAACCATGTGGATTGGTTTACAAATTGCGGCCTTACAATTTATTTATATTCCAATTGTTATTAAGGTTTTAAATCAAGCTTGGGTCGACAGCCGTTATGTACATGGCTTTGGTTTACTTCTGGTGATGGCCGGTTGTTTAGGTGCAAGTCAACTTGATACCACTTGGAATCAAGATCAGTTTTACTTTTGGCATGCCATCTCATGTTTGGGCCAAACCTGTGTTGTGCTCTCACTCTTAATGATGGGTACGAACAGTGTTCATCCAACCATGGCAATTTATGCATCACCGATGATTAACACTCCGCGTGCGATTAGCGGTGTACTGGGTGTGTGCATATTGGATTGGGTCAATCGCGTACGTGGTGAATACCATTCAACACGGCTAATTGAAAATACTGCACAACATGTTTTCCAAAATATTCAAGGCCCTGTCATTAATCCGCTTACTCCCCCTGTGCTTACCGCAAATGGTGCAGATCGTGTTTCAGGCGGTTTATCTGCCCTAAATTCTGCGATTCAGGCGCAACAATCTGTTTTAGTGATTAGCGATCAATATCTCATCTTAGCTGGCCTTACTGCAATTTTATTCATTGTGATGCTGATATTACCCGTTAGAACTTATCCACCACGCATTGCTCTCATTAAGTTAATGAATAGTCATAACTCAGGAAAATCTTTATGAGTACTCTAGAAGCCCAAGATCACTCTGCGACCGAGTCAGCCAAATTAACAAAGGTGCAATATCTAAAAAAACACTGGGTTATGGTTATTGCATTTATTATTGTTTTAGCCTCTATTTTATGGGTTTTAAAACTTATATTTTTACCATCTTCGACTATTGAAACAGACGATGCACGTGTAGATGTAGAGTACTCAACCATTGCTCCTAAAGTCTCTGGAAATATCGAAGAAATTTATATTAAAGATCATCAGACCGTAAAAAAAGGCCAGCTTTTGGCACGGATTGATGCAAGAGATTATGAAGCTGCTTTAGCTGAAGCAGAATCTAATTATGCTAAAGCTGAAGCTGATTTAAATGAAGCAAAGCTGGCAGTAGAAAGACAACCGACTGTTATTCGAGAAACAGAGGCTCAGCTTAGAAAAGTAGAAGCTGGAATTAAACTCACCAAAGATAATACAGCGCGTTATGAGCAACTACAGGCACTTGGTGCTGAGTCTAGATTAATTACACAACAATCTAAGACTACATTGACTGAGCAATATGCTGACTTAGACAGCAGTAAAGAAAAAGTTACCGATGCACAGTATCAGCTCAACCAATATAAAATTCAGGTTCAAGCCAAACAAGCTGCTCTTAAACAAGCACAAGCGGCACTTGATAAAGCAAAACTGAATTTGAGTTATACGGAAGTTCGAGCACCTATTGATGGCATGATTGGTCAAAAGTCAGCTAACGTAGGTAACTTTGTAAGCGCTGGTAATCCACTCATGGTCATTGTGCCTTTAGATCAAGTCTATGTAGAAGCAAACTTCCGTGAAATTGAGCTAAAACAAATTAAAATCGGTCAGCCTGTCACTGTCTATGTTGACGCTTACAATATTGAGTTAAAAGGTATAGTAGACAGCTTCTCTCCATCTACTGGCGCATTTTTCTCTCCAATCTCTGCGACCAATGCGACAGGTAACTTTACCAAGATCGTTCAGCGTCTACCTTTACGAATCAAGCTTATTGAAAACCAAAAAGATATTAAGTTGTTGCGCCCAGGTCTATCTGTTGTAGTTTCTGTGGATACGACTAAAAAGTAAATTTGAAGTTGTGACGTAATAAAAAAGCTCACCTTCCGATGAGCTTTTTATTTAACTAAATTTAATAATATGTATTAGACTTTAAATTCTGCTAATACAAAATTTTTTACGATTTCATCAAAACTTGGTTTCAGAAGAGTTGGCTTGCTATCTTTTATAGTTTTATACCAATAACTTGCTGCAACTCCCATGCTAATCAAAGCTAACAATTTCATTGCTCACCTCACTTATTGGGAAGAGTGGACTTCAAATTAACATCCGCGTTTGTAGCGTTCCAACTCGTTTTAGAGAGGTTTCTGTATATTTTTCAAACAATGTGTAATATAAAAAATCCCATCTTTAGGAGCTTTTTTTAAGGACAATAGTGCAATTTACTTATACTTAGCCCCCTATTTAACTTGTACAAGAGCAATTAGTCTCTTAAGTATTACAAACTAGGCCCCGTTTATTTAAATCAATTACAATTACTTTTATAGAGTCAATAGTTGGCCATTGTGAAGCTATACTATACCAATAATTTTGAAGCGTTTCTTCTAACTCATTTAGCCCAACTCTGCTTCCATTCATGGACCATTTTTTATTCGTGTTCTGAGCAACTAATAAAAATATTCCACAACCAGAAGTAGCTTCACGAAGATAATCTCCTACTAATTGATTTCTTAACCTTTCACATAATTCTGGCCCAGTCCAATTTTTATCCAAAATCTTTAATTCAATCGGTACTGGACTATTTATTCTCGGATTTTCTAATCGGATATCGGTACGTTGGCTATTAGCAAGTTCATTTTCTTGAGATATAGAATATTTATTTTGAGCTATTTTTCTTAGTTCACTGGCAATAAGATTTCTCATTTCTGTTTCCTCTTCTACTCTTTGCCAAGTACGCCATGGGCTATCATCCCCATTTTCTAGCCAATCCTTCAGCTCAAAAACTCTAAGTAAAGCTAAACTAAACAGCTCTTTATGTGTTTTAGGTTTTATATTTCCAAAAACCTCAAATTGCAGTAATTGCTCACTTTCCCATGGTTCTAAATCACCACATGATAGTGCAATGTTAGAAGCTGTTTTTAATAACCAATTTCGACGGTTATGATCCTTAGTTTCTTTAGATAAATCTTTAATGGCATAATAAGTTTCTGCACATGGAATATCTTTTAAACATGAAAATAATAGATCTCTTGCATCTTGAGCATCATCTCTTAAGCCAGGTGAATAGACAATTAAGCTAGGCCTTAAAATATCCTCATCAGGTTTTATATATTCATGCATCAACGAGTAGAGTCGTTTTAAATGTTGTACTTCTTTTAATTGATCAATTTTAGTTTTACCTTTAACTGAACCTTTTCTACCAGTTAAATTGCAGATAAACTCCTGCGCAGCGTAAGTTGCATCTTTAAATGGCAATTGTTTTAGCCATTTTTCCAAATTAATTATTCCATTTTCTGGCTCACTATCTACAAATAATGCAAACCACCATGCTTTATCGCCTACTGAATCAGATAGTTTTATTCTCTGTTTAGATAATCTACTAAGGTCTTCTTTTAAAAGATCTGATTTTAGTATTATTTTTAATAGATAACTATTAGTTTGTTTATGTAGCAATTTATTATTACTAATTAACCAATTAAAGATTTTTGGAGCTATATCTATATATAACCAAGGTGCATGGTGGAATATCTTCTGAAGAATATGACTATAATTATGTTCAAGAGCTGGATCAGATGTTTCAAGCTCCCAAACTACTTCTTTCATTACAGACTCACTGACGAGATCAGGAAAAAACTTATAAAACTTTTCCAACCATGATGGAAAGTCATTTAACTGCCAAGAAAAATATCTAAGCGCATGCTTAATTTCATAAATATTTAAATTTAAAGGGAAATTTTCATTTTCATTTGATTCTATTTGTAAACCAGCTAGACCAAAAATCACAGTGTAAGGAGTACTATTTATTGGCAAATGTTCCTCTGAATGTAATTTAGGTTTATAGATGCGCCAAAATTTGATAGCTGCTTCACGATATGCAAAAGCAACTTGAGTCCCGAATTCATTTATTAAGATTTTCCAATTTGAATAGTCTTCACGATTCGCTGAATCCTTTCCATAAATAAACTCATTCATTAGCCAATAGCAATCATTAGTTAATTCACCTTTTAAAAAATAAGATGAATTACTAAGTCTTTCAGGATCATTTTTTAATGATTTAATCCAATTTAATCTAGCCTTTGTATTTTTTAATTTTTCTTTTTCCTGTTTTAATCTTGTTTTCTGCATTTTTTCTTCATGTTTTTTTTGACTATCACTTATAATAGGATTAATAAGATTTTCCAAATGTATCGATAAGGCTGGATAAATAGAACATGATATTTTAATTTTTTCCAACATCCATTCAGATTTATCATTTTGATGATATACCATAAATACTCTATTAAGGGCTACTAATTTATCATCCATTAACACCTTATTATCAATAAAAGCTAACAACCGCTCAAAATCTTTTATATTAAATTCCCAGAAATGATCAAAACAAGAAATCTTCCAATCATCAGTAATTTTTTTTTGCTCATACTGCCGTAATAATTCTATTGAATACCAATATAAATTATCATTTAATTCACTCCAATCATGAATAAGTGATCTCAACCTATTTTGTTCATTCCTATCCAAATAATCATCACTATATTCCAACCATCTAACATTTATTAATAATTCAAGTACCTGTTTCTCAAGTGCTAGCTGACTACGACACTCAACTAACTTTTCAATTATTTTATATACTGTTTTAAGTAACCATAAATATTTTTTAGAAATTTGGGACTCTTTTCTCTCATAAAAATCATTTGTCCGGAGTAACTCATCAATACCAACTAATAGTTGATATACTAATTTTTGATCACAATTATTTATAAATTTTTCTAACTCTTCATTTAAACCAGTAAATTCATATTTTTTATAATCTGATGATTTTTTTAATGAAAATATAAGTAGATCAACTATTTCTTTATCTGGTTTAATTCCTTCTACTAATTCTGCGATTAGTTGCCTATTTAAAATTTCTTCATTTTCATTTAATTTTTTCCATAGCTCAATTTTTTCTATTCTATTTGTACATGACATAATAGCCCGAATAGCTATTCGTCTGGAATACATATCACGAGCCTGATCAAGAGCTATAGGTTTCAATAATGGAATACACTTACTGAACTTTCCTTGCCAAACTATTTTTCCTAAAGAGAAAATAACATCTTCATTATTAAAATATTTTTGTATCAGAAATAAAACTACTTCTTCAAAATCAGAACTGACAATTTTTGAAATTGAATCGTTATCTCTAATAAAACGATCATCTAAATTATGAGCAATTCTATTTATATATTCAGAAAAAAACTGTTTGCGTACACTTGAAGATAATTGAGAGGGATCACCACTTTCAAATGCTATTTCTGGTTGAAACTTAATTACTTTTTTACATATTTTTTCATCTAAAATAATCAACCATGGCAAGATAGGTCGGAGAGAAGGTGTTATTATTTTTTCTCCGAATTGTTCTTTAAAGAATAGGCCTTCTACCGCAAGTCGATTATCACCATTTAATTGTTTCGCAAACCATTGAGCTGCTAGAAATTCACGTATATCTCTATGTCTAAACCTTACAGCTCCATAAATAATATCATTAAAAATACCAGACTCTAATAACCTGCTTATTTCTTCACTATCCCAATCTGGAAGGATTTGTGGACCGTTTAAATTATCATTATTATGTGAAAATGGTGAAACACTAATACTAGCCTTACCTGTTAATATAACTGCAGCTGCAAGGCGCTCTGCACCAGCTAAAAGTTTTTCAAAAGTTATACGTACAGATTTTCTATCATCAGTATGAGAATCGCCTAGGCGTTGGTTGATATTATATCTTATAATATCTAAACGAGATCCTAACTCCCCAATATCATTCCATTTTTTTATAATATTTTCTAAATCAAATGGTCTTTCAGCCAAACCCAATAAATCAAAATTTTTAATTTCATCTATTAATTTATCAATATTGTAAACTTGCCTTATATTACAAAAAATTTCAATTTCTTCATAACCTAATGGAGACAAAACAACTACTTTAATTGAATTTTCTTTATTATCATTTAGCGCCTTTTTATTATCAACTTTAAAAGAATTAGATATTATTGAATTCAGTAAATCTTCATCCTCTTGATATCGCCAACTATATGGTCGACTAGAAATATAGATATGGCATCTATGTGAAGCAGATTGAATTTTTCTTGCAAATTTATTTATAGCTTTTTGAAATGCTCTTGGATCTTCTAAACGAGCTTCATCCACTGAATCTAGGAAAAACCAAGCTTTTTTTTCAGGAGATGTTAACCATTCTTCAAAACAGTCTCTATCCCCGACTTCAAATGATTCTATAAAATCATTATCAATATCTTCTATTCTAATAAAAAAAGAAAATTTATCATCATTTTCAAGTTTTTTGGCCTGCTGCTTAAATTCTTCTGTTTTTCCTGCTCCAGCTTCTGCCAAAACTACACATCTATTATATTTTACTAATAAATCTTCCCATGTTAATAATCCCGCAGAATCCATACTTAATGAGTAATCACTATTTGTAACTTGAGAATTACTATTAGATGATAATTGTGAGAATTTTCTATTAAGCTCAATATAACTCATAATATTTTGGGTTTTGTATCTAATAATTAGTACTATAAATTTATTTTTATCTTAAATCTATAATACCTTAATTTATCCTCCCCCAAAAAACCTCTCCACCACCACATCCCTTTCATCCAAACTGTTTGAGCTTAAAATCTGGAACATCAAGCCATCTATAAGGTTTAAAACCAAGTCAGCATTTGGTTTTAAATCATGAGTTTCTAAACTAAAAATAAGGTCAAAAATCTCATGATGTAGCCATTTTCTATACTCCATTGCCATACGGTAAGCCTGTGGGTAGGCGATTTTAATTTCAAAATAGGCTTTAAGTAAAAGGTAGTACAGGCTATTAAAGTTGGCATGTAAAACGACAATCTCTTTGAGCTTATCTTTTGAAGTGCGGTAACGGCTTGAGTAAATAATGGCGAGCACTTCTTCTTTAAGTTTGCTCTTTTGAAAAGCAATGCACATTTCAATAAGGTGCTCTTTCGAGCGAAAGTAGTTATAAAGGGAGCCTTTCGGTATTTTGGCTTCTTTGGAAATGAGGTCTACGCCTGCTGTATGAAACCCATAAGTTGTAAATAGTCGTATAGCAGTTTGAACAACATGTAGTTTTTTCGAAGAAATTTCTAAATTTGACATAGTTTTACCGTTTTAAGTTCTTGTTGTTTCTAAAACAGATTAAAAAGCCTGTGCCTTTTCTGGGAGAAAAAAGACACAGCAAAGCCGTAAAGACTGTGCTTGGCACATTTCAAGTTTTATTGTTGCTAAGTTTTAGACGTAATGATTTAAAGCCTGAAAACCTTACGGCGATCGAGCTGCTTTAAAGTGATTTAAGTGGTGTCGATATAGATTTTGACAGTGACTGCCAATAATTTATGAATGTGCATAGCCAACTCCTTCTTTTGGGAGTTCTGCCAAAGCATTTCAAATTATGGTGGCAGAACGGAAGCAGGTTGACGGACTGGGTTCGACTTCCAGCACACCCGAAGGTGTCCCACTCCCGTCCTACCGCTACGGGAGGGAACGAGGTGCACACATAAAACTATCCCTCAGAAAGGAATAATCTGATGCGGTCGAATCATCGGTCCGTCAAAACCGACTGGCAATGTAGGCCAGCCCGCAAATGGTAATCTTGAACAATTAAGGTGTCAATGTGAAATTGGCTAGAAATTATTTAATTAATTATTGTTTTTCATTAGATTAGATATTCTTAACTATAGCTACTCATATGTCGGCTATAGTTAAGAACAAGATGAATTAAAAGGTCTTATTCATTATTTCTGAGTCAGAATGTTACATCCCATACGTGGACCAAAAGCAACAAATGTCTTAAGTAACCCCTTAATTGCTTTGGGTTGTTGCCCACGGCTAATACGGCGGAATTGGGCAGCGTGCCATGCTAGTTGTAAATAGGCATCTACAGGTTTATAGCCAATTGAAGGCACATGAGCAGGTTCTATTGTCGACTTCCCTGCCAAAAGTTGCTTTGCCAAATCTGGCTGTGTTGCAAATGGACGAGCCATTCCAACAAGGTCAACTACTCTATCCGCCACAATCTGATTCATAAAACTGGCTTTACGTAACCCACCAGTTAACATGAGTGGTAATTTGCTTTGTTTGCGAAGTGCGGTGGCATAGTCAATAAAATATGCATCACGCTGAGCAGAACGATCTGGTGCATAGCCTAACTGTGCAGGAGACTCATAATTTCCACCCGAAATTTCGAGTAAATCGATTCCCTCTTTTTCGAGTGCTAAAGCAATGTCTAACGATTCTTCCTGACTTAATCCGCCTTTTTGAAAATCGGCAGAGTTGAGTTTTACGCTTAATATTTTGTTTTTTCCTATTGCAGCTCGTACAGCCTGAACTGTTTCAATGAGCATACGACGTCGGTTTTCAGGGCTACCGCCCCACTTATCTGCTCGAACATTGGCTAGAGGTGATAAAAATTGTGAGAGTAAATAGCCATGTGCTGCATGAACCTGTACTCCATCAAAACCAGCTTCAACAGCGAGCCTCGCAGTTTGAGCAAATCGATTGATCTGCTCATATATTTCTGCTTCGGTCATCGCACGAGGAATACGAATAATATTCATGGCAGGTAAATCAAGCCCAACTGCTGAAGGGGCTATTGGCTTTTTCAAAAGTGGTAAAACTGCAACACGGCCTGGGTGATTAATCTGCATAATAATTTTGCTGCCATTGGCCTGAGCAGACTGGGCCCATAACTTATTTGCTTGCAGAAATTCTGCTGACTCTAAAACCACATTTCGTGGTTCCACAAAAGCACGGTGGTCAATCATCACATTGCCCGTGATTAACAACCCTGCTCCACCTCTGGCCCAAGCTGCATATAACTGTTGCAAGTCAATTGTCGGCGAACCATGCCGATCAGCAAGTTGTTCACTCATTGCAGATTTGGCAATTCGGTTTGGAATGGTAATGCCACAGGCTAACGTTAAAGGGCTTGCTAATGTGGCCTTTGGATTAGGTTTTGTCATTTTCTTTCTTCCTAAATTTAAAAATCATTCATTGAGATATAGGTCTTTTAATTTCTTCATTTGTTCACGGTTATCGTGTTGCCAAGGGTGAAAATCTTTAGAATAAAAATCTAAGTAACTGCGGCTAATTTTTCGGATCACACCTTGACCGCCAAACAAATATTTCAAACCCACATATAGATTTTTAAAATCTCTATTTTTGCCAGAAGCCTTTAAAAGCTCTTTTGTTCCTCTGGTAGTAATAATGAGAAAAGAAAGCGTGGTTTCTAACATAACCAACCTTAAGAAATAAGGTCTATTCACTAAAGATTGATAGACATCAAATGCCACAGCTTTATGCTCTGTTTCTTCAATGGCATGCCAAGCCCAAATTTTTCGCAAATGAACATTAAACAACGCTAAGTCTTCGGGTGCAATACTAATAAAATAGTCCGCTAAAATTGCCGTTAAATGTTCCATACATACCGTGCAAGCCAACTGATGCTCTAAAGAAAATCGTTGCTGTAACATACGGTTCATCTTTTTAAAACGTTTATAAATACGTTCAACTGGATAACCTTTTTTAAGCATGACAGCATTAAGTGCATCATGCTCTTTGCCGTGATGAGCTTCTTGACCAATAAAAGCTCGGACTTGTTTAAGCAAAATAGGATCGCTAATTTTGTCCTGATAATTACGCACACTATAAATAAACTGCCGTTCACCATCTGGGAAAGCACTCGACAAGGCAGTAAATAACATGGTCAGCAAAGGATTATCTTTAAACCAAAACTCTGGTATTTCGTCTGGAAAAGACAAATCTAATTGACGCACTGTAATGTCAATTGATGCGGAAATTTTAGAAAAATCTTGTGCTGGCTTTGACTCAAAAACTGCATTCATGTTTATTCTCCAGCTATAAAACGCGTGGATTAAACTGACGTAATAAAAATAACGGCGTGCGTAAACGAGGTATTTGAATCGGTGGAATTAACCCTCCCGACAAATCAACGCGATGTAATCTGGCCTCAACCACCTTGCCTAACCCCATATCATGTAATGGATCGTTTGCTGTACCTGTAAAACGTAAGTTCATTTCAACCTGACGCACTTCAACTGGATGCTCTTTCGGGGTGAATCGAACTTCACGAGGTAAACCAATTCCTAATCCACCCGTAATATTCCGATGCGGTAATCCCAAAATTGGAGGTGCATCATGAATAACTTCACCCAGCTTGGCTTCCATTTCAATGAGTGTTGTGCCTCGGCGTGAAGCTTTGCTTAAAATGCGTTTGCCATCATTTTCCCAGCTAATTTCACCCATCTTTTTAGGGTAGCCGAGCAATTCACGACCAATAATCATGGCGCGGTCATCGTCCAAAATCATCCAAGGACAAAAGATTCCAGTCTTGTTGCCAACTTTAATATGAACAAATAAACCCGCTTCATGGTAAGCGCCCGTATAGACATTTTCTGGGAAATACGCACAAAACAAATCGGCTCTGGCAGGTTTAACCAGTGTCATTCCAGACGGTAACCAGCGCGCCATTGCTTTTTCATCAACTTCAACGACAGCAGTCAAATATTGAGCATTGTGATAAAGCTTATTGCCAGGATTGGCTAAACCCACAGGCACACGTAAGTCATTAATCAACTGTTTCATGGGCTTAATCTCGAAAATACTTGTTTAAGGATGGGCAGTAAAATAATGCGTGGTGTGTAACGCCCACCAAAAGTTTGAGCCTGTGCCACGAAACCCGGAATCACAATTCGACAATTCCGCTCCATTCCTTGAATGGCTTCTTTGGCAACGCGTTCTGCTGTTACCCAAACAAAATTGCCACCGACTCCATCAATTTTGGTAATTCCAGCAACTTCATTAAAACCAGTTTTGGTTGGCCCCGGAGCCAGTAACGTACAGCTAACCCCTGTCCCTTTAAGTTCGCTATGTAATGACTCGGCAAAAGAATTGGCAAATGCCTTGGTTGCTGCATAAGTTGCATTTGCTGGAGTCGGCTGATGACCAGAGGTAGACCCCACAATGAGTATTGCCCCAGCTTTTCTTTTAATCATTTGTGGCAACACGGCTAAAGTCAGGTCATGAATTGCCACCGAATTAACTTCAACTTCTTCACGCTCTCGGTCTGCATCTAAGTCTTGTAAGCAACCAAAAGTCGCAAATCCAGCATTATTACAAAGAATGGCTACTTCAATATTTTCTAAATAATAACGAAATTTAGCTCGCGCCGCCCGATCACCCAAATCACATGGATATAAATCTACGGATATTTGATATTCGGCTTTTAATTTTTCTGCGAGTGTCTCTAGTTTGTCTACACGACGTGCCACCAAAACTAACGAATAACCGCGCATAGCAAACTGTTTTGCTAGCTGTTCACCAATACCCGATGAAGCGCCAGTAATCACGACTCGCGATGAATCTTGTGGAATAGGTAAGCTCATAATTGATGCTCAAAATACGGTAAATTGATTATTCCGAACTTTTAACTTGAGCGTGAGATGTGGATCAGACATACTGATAATCATTTTCGGCCAAAACAAAAAGTAATATGAAAGATCCGTATGGGCTTTCCAAAGCCAGCATTCCTATTTCTTATGCGCATTTATTATTAGAAATCATGGTCGACAAAGGATTTTCTGCCCTTGAGATTTTGAAGAAAAGTAAAATTCCCTTAAACCTTTTAGATCAACTAGATGCGCGTATTACTCCTGTGCAGTGGTCTAAACTGGCGTGGGAAAGCTTGTTATTGTCGAAAGATTCTGGCTTAGGATATGAATATGGACTAAAACTGCGTTTAACTGCTCATGGCCCGATGGGATATGCCCTTATGAGTAGTCCAAACCTTCGTCAAGCCATTGAGGTTTCAACGCAATTCTTTAACATGCGATTAAAAGATTATCGTATTGCTTTGCTTGAAAATAATGAGTTTTCTATTATTGAAATAAATGAAACTCACCCAATTGTCAGCAATCAAACCGAACAAGCTGAAACGCTTAGACGATTTTTTTATGAATGTCTAATGATTGGTGTGATTCAAACTGGCCAATTTCTAATAGAACATGATTTTGCTGAAATCGAGTTATGGGTAGATTGGCCTGAACCTACCTATCACAAAGCCTATCAACACGTATTGCCACCTATTCGCTTTAATCAAGCGACTAATCAAATTCGATATACCCAAAAGCTTCTAGATTTACCCATTAAAATGGCAGATCCGATTGCTTTTAAACAAGCTCTGATGCAGTGTGAAGCTGAACAAATCCGTTTTTCAGAGCAAATTAAAGATATATGCCTGACTGTAAAGGCCGAACTAAACTTAAAACCACAGGTTGGTTATCCTTCATTTTATGAAATTGCAACTCGCTTAAACATGTCTAGTCGAACATTACGGCGCCATTTGAGCCAAGTCGGTTCTTCATATATTCAACTGCTTGAAGAAGCTCAACAAAAAGAAGCTGAGCATTTGTTACTTCATAGTGATATGGATATACAAGAAATTGCGCTTTATCTGGGCTATATACAACCTACAAATTTCACACGAGCTTTTAAGAAATGGACAGGTCAAACACCAGTTGTATTTAGAAAAAATTCGATATAATTTTCAGAAAGGCACTCTAGTTAGTTGAATTATAAACTTAATAAAATGGGGCTGTGAATACGCCCCATTTTGGTTAAACCTTTCTATTTACTGATTTTTTATTTAAAAATTCCAAGTCATAGATAAGGTTGCCTTTAAAGGTTCACCGGGTTGTACCCATTCATCTGTATAACTTGAAACGTAATAATCTTTATCAAAGATATTATCAACATTCAACTGTACCCTTAAATCTGGGCGCACTTGCATATACCCACCGACATTAACCACTGTAAACTCAGGCAAACTTGTTCCATTATCAATATAGTTGGCACTACGTTTACCAAAGTAATTGATGTTGCCTACTAAGCCAGCTGCCCTTCCAAATAACTCAAACTGATAATCTGCATTTAAGTTTGCAGTGTGCTTAGGAATATTTTTAAGGCGAGCGCCTTTCGCATCGACTTCACTTTCTAAAACAGAAGCTTTCGTTAAAGTATAATTCGCGCCCACATTAAGATGATCGCTAAACTTGTGCTTTAACTCAATTTCAACGCCATGACTTTGGACTCGACCACTATCTACATAACTGTCGGTTATACCTTCAGTCAGTAAGTGTTGTTTATCTAAATCAAAATAAGTTAGACCAAACCAGCTTTGCGGTAAAAATTGGTATTTTGTCCCAATTTCCCAGCTCTTGGTTTTCTCTGGGTCATACAGTCGATTATCTTTATTAAGACCTGTATTTAACTCAAAAGATTTCCCCCAATTACTATAGAAAGAAAGCTTTGTTGTAGGTTGATAGTTCACTCCAACACGTGGACTCAAGGGTGTAAATTTTTGCTGAGCCGATATTCCTGTTCTGTAGTCATCAATTTGTTGCTCAAGGCGATTAAAACGCCCTCCAAGCAACAAATTCCATTGATCGTTCAAAAAAATCTGGTCTTGTAAGTTCAGTCCCAGCATATTTTGAATTTCTTTGGTATTTTTGGTTGTTCTGGTCAGAGCTAAAATATTTTGCCCGTAAACTGGATTATAAATATTAATCGGGCTAGATGTACCGACTGCATTACGAAGCTGAATTTGGTCAATAGTATAGTGCCCAGCTTCAATGTTTGCGACTACTTCGTGCCTGATTGTTCCTGTATTTAGTTTCCCGCGTAAAATCGACTGGAACTGAAATGTATCAGTTTCAAATTGACGATAACGTCTAAATCGGTTTGCAGTTTGACCATCTGCTGAAATACTCGAAATTTCAGTAGAGGTTCCTTCCCGTTCGCCATGACCGTAGCTTAAAGCTGTCGTATTATTCCAGTTTTCATTAAATTGATGATTTAACCGTAACTGGTACAGTTGGTCTTTAACCTTAATGTCCCCATCTGAAGGCTCACCCAAAAAAGTCTTTTTGTTGACAACAAATGCCCCGTTTACCATTGGAACACCGCGATCAAACACGCCTTGATGTTCAGAAAATTCTGTATCTAAATTAAGCTGTGTCTAATCTGAAATTTTCCATGCAAGTTGTGGGGCAATAAAATAATGCTGACTGTCGACATGGTCTCTGAAACTCTGATTATTTTCATAAGCCAGTCCAAGCCTATAGGCAACAGCATCATTTAATGCACCTGTGCTATCTAGTGAAGCTCTATATTCTTCTAATGTACTGCCACTTAAGCTTACTTCATTTTTTGGCGTCCATTCTGGTTGTTTGGTGGTAATGTTCATAATGCCACCTATAGCTCCTTGCCCATACATGGCTGCCATAGGTCCTTTTAAAAAATCGATTGCCTGAACATTCACCATATCTCTTGCAGTATGAATACCACTTAAAGAACTTAAACCATTACGTAAATAGTTTGTTCCCATGTTGGGGTCGGTACTAAAACCACGAAATGAATAGTTATCCCAAAAACCACCACCATAACTATCTTGATACACCACACCATTAACTAAAGCTAATGCATCACTCAAACGTTGAATATTATTATTTTTAATATCTTGAGCAGATACATGAGACTTAGTAAATGGAACATCTAACAAACTATGGTCAAATTGGGTTAATGCTATTGAAGAATTAGAGTTTTCGCCGCTCTCTTCGGCTTTAACCGTAATTTTTTCTAGTTCGGCAATCTGGCTCTCAGGTTGGCTTTGTGCCATGGCTGACATAGAAAATTGAGCAAATAAAATGCTCCACGCAAGTGGATGAAGTAAAAATTTAGACATGACAAACTCTGTTTAGTAATTAAATAGGAACAAACACGTACCTAGAAATGAATTAAGCAAAACAAAGTTGTTTAGGTGGGGCTCGCCCTTGCGGTGAAAGAAATAAGCGTCTTAAATAAAATAATATATAACTTAACGTTGCCAGCATAATAAAGCGAACAACGACACCAATTGCAAACAAGGTGAACTTGAAGCCATCAATATTTGCAATGTGGCTATAGAGATAACAAAAATGACAGCTTAAGCTTGAGTCGTGCTGAATGTTTTTGTTTAAGAGCTTTTCATGAGAATCATTTTTTATATGATGAGATAGATGTTGTTCAGCTTGCATACTTGAATGATTCATCATTTCACTAATTTGTTCACATACTATTTGCTGATGCATTTCGCTGGGCAATAGGCTTTGCCAGAACACGAGGTTCTGTAGCAATATTGCTAGTAAGCCGATTAAGAGCCCAAACCGATACATGAAAAATTAGTCTCATCAAAGTGCTGTGAAAAATAGCATATTTTTTTTAATATATTCAGTAATCTTCGACTCTCATCTTCATTTTTTTAAAAATTTTGAATAATTTTTTTTACTTCTACACAAAAGATAACTTGCTCTCTTTCATTATTTTTATATATGATTGAGTAATCACTCAATTAACATGTTTGTATATGGCTCGTCCTCGTAGTGAAGATAAACGTAATGCAATTTTAAGTGCTGCTATTGAAGCATTAGCAGAGCTTGGCGAGCGTGCGTCTACCTCAAAAATTGCTAAAGTTGCTGGCGTGGCAGAAGGTACTTTATTTACCTATTTTAGTAATAAAGAAGAACTGCTTAACCAGTTATATCTTTCGCTCAAGGCTGAGCTACGTCAGGTCATGATGCTTGGTTACCCTGCTGATTCTGACCTGCAAACACAAATGTCACATATCTGGCAAAGCTATTTGGACTGGAGTTTAGAAGCTCCGCTTAAGCGTAAAGTCATGGCACAGCTTTCAACTTCGGAACAAATTACCGAACAAAGCAAACAAATTGGTATGCAAACCTTTTGTGACCTCACCCAAAACATTCAAGAACGTATTAACGATGGCAAATTAAGAGATTATCCACCGTTATTTATTGCTTCGATTTTAGGTGCGCTTGCCGAAGTTACACTTAATTTTATTGCCCAAGACCCTTCTCAAGCCGAGCGTTATCGCAAATCTGGCTTTGAAGCGTTTTGGCATGCAGTTTCAATATAGATAAAAGAGTAAGGATGCACGGCGTCCTTATTTTTAAACCAATTAATGAGTGAGTAAATACTCATTTTAATTAAATCAAAATAAGTACTTAGCCCCAAGTTCTTATTTGCATATATAGGTTTGTTCCAATAAGGAAAAATAAGATGACGATTTCAAACACAACAGACTTGCCTTCTCCCTTAATGCCATCTCAGCAGCATAATGGCAAATTTAGAAATACGCGTCCAAACCAACACAAGCCTTCTTTTGGCAAAACGCTCCAACTCATGTGGAAGTTTCTATTTAACAAGCCAAAAGATACAGTACCCAACAAAGAAATTCCTGTTTTAAGCTTAACCAAAGAACAGCTTTTAACTGCGCCTGACCGCTCTCTATTTCGTTTAGGCCACTCAACCATTTTGTTAAAACTGCAAAATGAGTTTTGGTTAACCGACCCTGTTTTCTCGGATCGTGCTTCACCTTTTCAGTGGATTGGTCCAAAACGTTTCCACCAGCCACCAATTAGCATTGCCGAATTACCACCCATTAAAGGTGTGATTTTGTCGCATAACCATTACGACCATCTCGACTACCATGCCGTCATGCAACTGAACGATAAAGTTGAGCATTTCTTAACACCACTTGGTGTGGGTGACACGCTCATTAAATGGGGAATTCCAGCAGAAAAAGTTCAACAACTTGATTGGTGGGATACTACCCATGTGGATGGACTAAAATTGGTGGCTACCCCTGCTCATCATTTTTCAGGCCGTGGTATGGGGGATAGCAATGCGACGCTTTGGGCTTCGTGGGTGATTATTGATAATGACTTACGGGTATTTTTCAGTGGTGACACAGGCTATTTCGATGGCTTTAAAGAGATTGGACATCGTTATGGTCCATTTGATTTGACCATGTTAGAAACAGGTGCTTACGACCCTGAATGGCCCGATGTTCATATGCAACCAGAGCAAACTTTACAAGCACATATCGACTTAAAAGGTCGTCATTTGTTGCCCGTGCACAATGGTACTTTTGACTTGGCGCTTCATGCTTGGGATGACCCGTTTGAACGTATTGTCGGTTTAGCTAAAGAAAATGCGTTAGCGATTAGCACACCGCAAATGGGCCAAATACTCAATTTAAATGAACCAAATGCAGAAAATTATTGGTGGCGTTCATAGTTTGATATAAATAAGCCGAATGCTCATTTGCAGTATTCGGCTTATCTTATTTATAACTTTGAGTGATTTTCACTAAGCACTCTTTTCAAGCGTTTCTATAATCGCTAAAGCCGTCTTTCTAGCTGAAAACGGGTTTTGACCAGTAATCAAATTACCATCTTGAACGACATACGGCGCGAAAGGAATAAAAGCCTTTTCATAACGAGCGCCATATTCTTTAGCGAGCTCTTCGGCATTGTACGGCACTTTTTTCGCTACCCCTGCCAAAACCTCTTCACTCCATGCAAAGCCAGTTAACTTTTTACCTTCTATTAGCCGTTTGTCATTTGAAAGTCTGACGTTGAGCAAACCGCAATATCCATGACAAACACTCGAAACGATGCCGCCTTTTTCATAAATATTTTTGGTGATTTCTTGCAGTTCAGGGTTATCTAAAAAATCCCACATCACACCGTGACCACCCGTGTAATAGATCACGTCATAATCTTGCCAATGAATATCGGAAGGCTTAAAAGTATTTGCTAACAGGGTAATAAAAGCTTGGTCTTTTTCTCTGGCTTTAACAGATTTATCTGCAACCAAAGGCGCAAGCGATTTAGGCTCGATTGGGGTTTTTCCGCCATTTGGGCTGACAATATCTTGCACATAACCTTGCTTTTCAAACTCATCATAAGCATGGGTGAGCTCTCCTAACCACAGTCCAGTTTCTTGGTCTACATCCTTGTAGAGTGAAACATTGGTCACGACATGTAATATGCGTTTAGACATTTTGTCACCTCTTTTTTCATACTTATAATTCTATTCTTTCATCTATCAAAGCATAGAAAGCTGTTACTGAAAGTGTGTGCTTGGTAAAGTTATGAACCTTGCTTTTAAATGACTATAAGTCTAAAGTTAACTTGAATGTCAATAGAGTATGTGGTTATGAATATTAGCGAGTTATCGAAACTAAGTGGTTTAAGTACCCCTACAATTCGTTATTACGAGCAAATCGAACTCTTGCCTAAAGCAAAAAGAAAGTCGAATGGTTATCGTGAATATACGGATAACGATTTAAAGCAACTTTCTTTAATTCAACAGGCCCAGCAAGTTGGTTTTTCTTTAGCAGAAATTAAATCATTTTTACCGTCCAAGGTGACTACTTGGAACCATGACGCACTCATCCAAACACTTGAATCTAAAATTCAGGAAATCGAACTTTTAGAACAAAAGCTTAAAGTCAGTAAGCAAAATTTACTCACTATGATTGAAGCAATTAATAACAAACCTGATGAAATTACCTGTGAAGAAAATGCCGAACGCCTTATGAATCTCTATTACGATAAATCAAAAACGCCGTAAACCTATAGAATTCTATTGACCTTAAAGTACACTTTAAACATACGATGGATCACAGGTGATAAATGAGGAACCTGTGATGTTTAAAGTGTGGAATTTTCAACGTTGGTTAAGCATTATTTTTGCCATTCTTTTATCTACAAATGTGGTTTATGCCGCAGGTTCAGATAAAGCTCAAAGCTTTGCAAAAACAAATGGAAAAATTTTAGTCGTCATGACTAATCATTCGGCTTACCCTTCTCGTTCAGATAAAACAGGACTTTGGCTAACCGAACTCACCCATTTTTATGATGTTGCATTAGCTGCCGGCTATGAAATGGACTTTGTAAGTCCTTTAGGTGGTGCAGTGCCTCTAGATGAACGTAGCTTAAAGTCTATTTACTTAGACAAATCTGCCCGTCAGCATTTAGCCGACCCAGCATTTATGCAACGGCTAAAAACAACATTAACTCCGAACGCGATTAATCCTACCCAGTACAAAGCCATTTACTATACGGGTGGGCACGGCACCATGTGGGATTTCCCAAATAATAAAGCTTTGCAAAATATTAGCGAACAGATCTATCGCCAAGGTGGAGTCGTTTCAGCAGTCTGTCACGGTGTAGGTGGTTTATTACCTTTGCAGGATGAAAATGGCAAACCGTTAATTGCAGGTAGAACTGTTACGGGTTTTGCAAATATAGAAGAAACACTTTCTGGTATTAAGTCTCAAGTTCCATTTTCTTTACTAAATGGACTCATTGAACGTGGTGCAAAATATAAAGAAGCATTTATTCCGTTTACCTCATATGTGGTTTCAGACGACAGAATTATTACTGGACAAAACCCTCAGTCGAGTAAAGAAATTGCCGAAGCAGTAGTTAAACGTTTAAGCAGCATGAAATAAATCTAAAAAGACGAATTACAGACTAGCCTTGTAATTCGTCTTTCTCATATAAATATTATAGAAAAAATTAACCAACCTTTTGATAGTGAAGAGCTATCGCACCAGAAGCAAAGGTTTTATTTTCAATAAGTTTAAGATTGGTCTTTTGCTGAATACCTTGGAATAGTGGCAAGCCACTACCAATTAAAACGGGCGAAACCGTAATTTTATATTCATCAATTAAACCAAGTTGCATTAGATAGTGTGCAAACCGTGGACTCCCCAAAATCACCATATCCTTGCCCGGTTGCTGCTTGAGCTTATTAATTTCTTCTTCAACATGATCTTTCACAAGTCTGGAATTATTCCATTCAACTGTATCTAAGGTGGTTGAAAAAACGATTTTTTCTGTCTTTTCAATCCACTCAGCATGATTTCGTTCATGCTCCGAAGCTTCGGGGTTTGAAAGCATGGTTGGCCAATAATTATGCATCATCTGGTAAGTCGCACGTCCCCAAATTACCGTATCGGCAGTGCTCAAGATTTTATTTGCATGATTTGCTAAATCGGCATCATAAGCAATCCAACCTATGTCCATTGCCCCATTTGGTCCTTCGACAAAACTATCAAGCGATGCATGTAGAAACAGTATGAGTTTTCTCATTATTCTCATTCCTTTGTTATGAAAAAGATTTATCGCTTTTTAGTATATTCAATTTAAATGATGTCTTATGGAGTGTTTTGTTTTCTGATTTTTCTAGTATCTATATAGCCCTATATCTTCCTGAAATATATATAAATTATATAAATGACCCGAACAAGAATGACTCCTTATTCGGGTTATCTATAAACATACTGTTTTAATAAAGACTTGGTTAAGTAATGACTAGCGGCCCAGAACCCGGCAGCTCGGTCACTAGCTTATAGCCCATTAGTTTTGCGGGTGTATATGTACCGCCTTTTACGGTATTTTTGAGTAAATAATTCACCACAGTCAGTGAGCCATTTACGGTAAGACTATAGGCGTTTTCCGTTTGAATACGGGCAGTTTTGATTTCCCCACGTGCATTTCTTGCTTCACCCCAAACATAGGTAGGTACTTTCGCGCGAAGCTCCTCATTTGGCCCCACAACCGTTTTTTCAATACGTGACTTAATAAACTTCTGCACAACATTGATTTTTAATACCGGGCGTACATAGTTCAGCATTTTCGCGCCAAAAATCATTTTAGGAAATGCGGGTACAAATACTTCAATGTTTGGAATGCCGGTTGTATAGAACGCTGTAGATACGTCCCCCCAAGGAACACTCATGGCACTTTTTTTGCCATCACCAAAATCAATAGTCCGGACATAATGTGCTAACGGAACAGTGGTAATTTTTCCGTTTTTACGAATTTTTCCACCTTCGGCCATACCTTCTGTACTTGTTTTGGCTGTACCCGGTGAAAACCCAGTTCTAGAGTCAAAACCAAGCGCTAAATGGGTCGCATCTGGCAGTGCTTCTTTCAAGGCAGCAGCAACACAGTCTGTTGGAATGACATCGAAACCCACACCCGGACAAAGCACAATATCGGCTTTTTCGGCTTGGCTGTTCAGTGACTGTGCCAATTCAAATACAGCAATTTCACCCGTAATATCTAAATAGTGAGCACCTGCATTTATACAAGCTTCCATCATAGGCTTCGATGTCGCTGAAAAAGGCCCTGCACAGTGCATAACCAGTTTAAAACCTTGAAGTTGCTCACTTATTGCATCTACGTTATCAAGTCCAAAAGCTTTATAGTCAAGCCCCAACTCTTGAGCAAGTGCTGCAACCTTAGCTTTGTTACGGCCAGCCAAAGTCGGTTTTAGACCTTGGCGTACAGCTTCACGAGCGATTAATTCGCCCGTGTAGCCATTTGCTCCATAAATTAACCAGTTTGAATCGTTAAGATTTGTCATAACACAACTCACTTTTTAAGAAGCAAATGAATAATCACGCATGCCTTTTTTATACTGGCGAGTACGGCATGACATCGCTGATTGTTGCAAAATTAAAGCCCAAGCTGGTGAAACATTTGGTTTTGTTTTTTTACCAGCACTTAAATTACGTAACTGGAATTTGACCACAGCCATATTGGCAAGTGAAGCCAATGTTTTATTTTCCCATGTAATTGGTTTGAGTTCAGGTGAAATATTTTGGCCTTGTTTCCAAGCATTCGGCAAATTAGGTTCAATGGCTAAAGCTGTGGCAATACCGACCATATCTACACCACTTTCAATTACTTTTTCTGCTACTTGTTTACGGCGTATGCCACCTGTCACCATAACAGGCATTTTGGCAACTTTACGAATTTCTTGTGCAAATTCTAAAAAGTAAGCTTCACGGGCAAGTGTACGACCATCACGTGCTTGGCCTTGCATTGCAGGCGCTTCATAACTACCACCTGAAAGTTCAACCAAATCGACTGCCTGCTCATTTAACATTTTAACCACTTGTTGAGCATCTTCAGCGCTAAAACCGCCACGCTGGAAATCGGCTGAATTTAGTTTCACTGCAACCGTAAACTGTGGCGAAACCACTTTACGAACCGCTTCCACAATCTCAATTAAAATACGAGCGCGGTTTTCTAAAGAACCACCCCAACGATCTTGGCGTTTATTGCTGAGTGGAGAAAGAAACTGGCTTAGTAAATATCCATGCGCTGCATGAATTTCCACACCAGTAAATCCTGCTTTTTCACCTAATCGTGCCGTGTTTGCAAAACGCTGAATCACTTCTGCAATCATGGATTCAGTCATTTCAATTGGTGTGTTAAAGCGATTTGACATTTTGCCAAGATCTAGTGAAACAGCTGATGGCGCCCAAGTCTGCTGACCTAGGTTAGCTTGCATTTGTCGACCCGGATGGTTAATTTGAAGCCAAACCTGAGCACCTTTGGAACGGCTAATTTGTGCCCATTTTTTGAAAGTATCTAGATGCTTTTCATCTTCAAGAACCACACCGCCCGGTCCAGTCATCGCTCGGCGGTCTACCATCACATTTCCGGTAATGATTAGACCTACGCCACCATTTGCCCAAGCCTGATATAAACGCATTAATTCTTCTGATGGTGCATGGTTTAAATCAGCCATGTTTTCTTCCATTGCCGCTTTAGCAATACGGTTAGGAACATATGAGCCATTTGGGAATACTAATTTTTCGAACACTTTCATTGGAATGACCTCATTCAGTATGGCTTTACTTTAAGATTAAAGCTAACTTTAATGTCAATACCTTTTATTATTTCTCTCTTTATTACTTTTAATTTCATGGGGTTATAAATAAAAAAGAGGCACTTAATAGGCCTCTTTTTTTAAAGTTTATAGCTTTAAATTATTCGCGAATAAACGCTAATAAGTCCGCATTAATTACTTCATGGTTTACGGTTAACATACCGTGAGAAAAACCTGGGTAGATTTTGAGTTGGCTATTTTGAAGTAACTCAGCAGATTTCACACCAGACGTCTTATAAGGCACGATCTGGTCGTCGTCACCATGTAATACCAAAACAGGAATGGTGATTTTCTTTAAATCTTCGGTAAAGTCAGTTTGTGAGAACGCCACAATACCATCGTAATGTGCTTTTGCACTGCCCGTCATACCCTGACGCCACCAGTTAGCAATAATACCTTCAGATGGTTTCGCATCTGGTCGGTTAAAACCATAGAATGGGCCAGATGGGAGGTCTCGGAAAAATTGTGCACGGTTGGTGAGAACCTGATTTTGAAGGTCATCAAAAACTTCTTTTGGTAAACCTTCAGGATTATTTTCAGTTTTAACCATAAGCGGTGGTACTGCACTGACAAGAACAGCTTTCTTGACGTTTTCCTGACCATGGCGAGCAATATAGTGAGCCACTTCACCACCACCTGTTGAATGGCCAATATGAATTGCATTTTTAATGTTCAGATGTTTAACCACTTCTGCAACATCATCTGCGTAATGGTCCATATCGTGACCATCCCATACCTGACTCGAACGCCCATGTCCACGGCGGTCATGAGCAACTACACGAAAACCTTCTTTAAGGAAAAAAAGCAATTGTGTATCCCAATCATCTGAACTCAAAGGCCAACCATGATGAAAAAATAGAATTTGGGCATCACGTGGTCCCCAATCTTTATAAAAAATCTCTACACCGTCTTTTGTCGTTACGTATCCCATCTTTGTTCTCCTGCTAAAAAACTACTTATAGATTGGTTATAAAATTTGAATATTGATACTAAGCTTAAAGTTAACTTTAAGGTCAATTACTTTAATTGTATTTTTAAAATAAAATTTATATGAAAGCACGGCCTTAAACTCTTCTCATCTTTCCCCTTTTTTATTTCATTTAAATGTCAAAGCCTTTAGCCATCAAAATTAAAATCTTGACTTTAAAGTTAACTTTAAACTTATAGTTTCTGAACTGGTTCTAAATTAACACGTCTTGAAATATACAGCATTAGCAACTCGGTCAATTAATGTAAAGTTGCTAAATGAACTTGGCGCTTCACAAATTCTCCGTTTAGATGTAGTTGAGGATGCTCAGGTAGTCCTTAATTTGCCTACCTTAATTAATTTAAAAGCATAAATAAAAAGTCTATTTTAACTACGTTTGAAAATTCGAATTTAGAGGTATCTTTTCAAGCGTAGTTAATTAGGCATTACTTATAAATTTAACTTAGAACACCTTTTTTACAGATACTGTAAAAGTCGAATCGATCGGATTTGAAACAGGTGCACCTACCTCACCATTGCTATACTTTTTATAATAAGCATTTTTATCCCATGCCTTGGTATAAGCGAGTCCTGTACTCCAACCATCACCTAAATCTTTAATAAGTTCGGCTTTAACATCCTGAAAATTCGACTCTGAAAAGTTTTTGATTCTTTCATAGCCATAATGGGCTCCAAAAGTCCAAGTATTATTAATCGGCTGCGTAAAGTTAAGATCTAAATAACTTGAACCTCTCGACCTTTTACCAGCAGGTCCCCCCATGGTTTTAGAGTTATAACCAGCATAATCTGGTGTGTAAGTCACAAAGTATTTAAGGCTTAAAGGACCATAGCCAATTTGAGGTACGATCTCACCATAGTTATAACTGCTACTCCCCGTTTCTGGTGTACTTTTCGCACCTGGGTAGTAGTAGTAAAAAACCGACATCCCAATTGAAAATTTATCGATTGTTTTTAAATAACCTGTATAAAAATCCCATTCAACCGAGGCATCTCGCAGATAGTTAGAGCTGACACTTGATACCCAAGTCCCTACAAAAAAACCATTAGGATTGGAATAATCCAATCCACCTTGTAAGGCTGGTTTACCCCATGTTTGTTGGAAACCGCGTGAAATATATTGACTAGCAAAAGTAACATTTGCGCTATATGGAGAGGTTTTTTCTTGTTCTTTTAATTGTTCTGCATGTACAACGCTAGTAGACATAATAAGTAAAACTAAACCTAAAATTTTTCTCATTCAACAATTCCTTTTACATATTACCTATAGGTTTAAAGTTTTAAAATAACATGAAATATTCATTTTAAGAACCTTAAAAGTTTATAGATTCAACTTTCTAGACACATCTTCTTCGCTATAAATCTCTTCAATACAATCTAAAATTTTAGGAATATAAGAACTTTGATCCATGTTTCGCATGGATAGAGAGATTGGACTATAGGCTTCTAAATCTAAGATATTTAAGTAAGTTAAATTCTTCATACCAATATCACAGGCACTTTCTGGAATAATACAAATACCCTCGCCCGATGCCACTAAACCAAGCGCCATGTGAATTTCTCGTACTTCTGTCAGCTTGGCTGGGATTA
The DNA here is from genome assembly GCF_035615275.1 of Acinetobacter sp. IK23. Lineage (NCBI taxonomy): Bacteria > Pseudomonadati > Pseudomonadota > Gammaproteobacteria > Moraxellales > Moraxellaceae > Acinetobacter > Acinetobacter sp. IK23. The sequence continues at coordinate 5,291 of NZ_JANBNX010000029.1, read as the reverse complement.
AGCCTAATTTGGTAAATAAAGCTTGAATAGTGGTCGAAAAATTAGGCTTAGGTGTCGTTGGGTAAGAAAAAATCGTCTCATTGATAATTTGAGATAAATAAATTCCTGACTCTTGGAGCTCACTTAATGGGTGTTTTTTATGGATTGCGAGTTTTAATTTTTCTTTTCGAAGTAAAAGCCTTTTAATCGCTGGGTCACTAATTGGTAACCGACCAAAACCTAAATCAATTTTACCTAACTTTAAAGCCTCAACCTGATCTCGTGTGCCACACTCAATAAGCTCAACATGAATGTCAGGATTTTTTTGTCTAAATAGATAGATCACCTGTGGTAATCGTCCATAAAGAAGTGAACTCACATAACCCACTTTAACAACGTTCTCGACTAGCTTCATTTTTTTAGCCATCGAAGCAGCTTGAGCCGTATGCGTCAAAATTTGCACCGCATGTTGGTAAAAAAACAGGCCTGCTTCTGTTGCTTTTAATGGACGAGAGCCCTTCACAAACAAATCAATCCCTAACTCTTCCTCTAGTTTTTTGATTTGACGTGTTAAAGGTGGCTGGGCAATAAAAAGCTTTTCTGCCGCTTTAGTCAGACTTTGTTCTTCAACAACGGTAACAAAATAACGTAGATGTCTTAATTCCATTAATATACCTTTTTAGTATCTTAAAATACCGTTCTATATCTATTTTAGGCTATTACATTCTTCTATGGTATGTAAACAAGTTTGAAATAGTTGAAACTTCATGTATAGAACCATAGAAACCATACTTGTGGATATTCCAACTATCCGTCCTCACCAGTTGTCTGTGACTACGATGCGTACTCAGACTTTGGTGCTCGTTAAAATTACGACCACGGATGGTATTGTAGGTTGGGGTGAAGCGACCACCATTGGTGGACTGAACTATGGTGAAGAAAGTCCTGAAAGTGTCAAAGCCAATATTGATACTTACTTTGCACCATTACTCGCATCAGTTAAAGATTTAAATGTGGCTCAAACACTAAAACTGATTCGTAAGAATATTAATGGTAACCGTTTTGCGAAATGTGCCATTCAGACTGCCCTACTTGATATTCAGGCCAAACGTTTAGGTGTGCCATTAAGCGAAGTTTTAGGTGGACGTCTGCGTAATAGTTTACCTGTACTTTGGACGCTTGCGTCTGGTGACACTGAAAAAGATATTGCTGAAGCTCGCAAAATGATTGAGCTGAAGCGCCACAACACGTTCAAACTTAAAATTGGTGCACGTCCTTTACAGCAAGATGTTGACCATGTGATTGCGATTAAAAAAGCACTAGGTGCAGATATTAGTGTACGTGTTGACGTAAATCGTGCATGGTCAGAGCTTGAATGTATTCAAGGTATTCAACAGCTACAAGATGGTGGAATCGATTTAATCGAGCAGCCATGTGCAATTCAAAATACCGAAGCACTTGCTCGCCTCACCCAGCGTTTTGATGTCGCAATTATGGCAGATGAAGCCTTAACTGGTCCTGACAGCGCATACCGTATTGCAAAAAATCATGGTGCAGATGTATTTGCCGTGAAAATTGAACAATCTGGTGGCCTGATCGAAGCTTGTGAAGTTGGCAAAATTGCTGGTTTAGCTGGAATCGACCTATATGGCGGTACCATGCTTGAAGGCCCTGTAGGAAGTATTGCTTCTGCTCATGCATTTGCAACTTTTGAAACGTTAGCGTTCGGTACTGAATTATTTGGTCCGTTATTACTGACCGAAGAAATTTTAAAAGAGCCGCTACGTTACGAAAACTTTGAATTGCATTTGCCAACAGCTCCGGGCTTAGGCATTGAAATTGATGAAGATAAGATTGAGAAATTACGTCGTTAAGGCAACAGGATAAGGAGTTTCCCATGTTATTTCATGTACGTATGGATGTGCATATTCCACTTGATATGCCAGCCGACAAAGCAAATGAAATTAAAGCTGTTGAAAAAGCTTATTCGCAAGAATTACAACGCCAAGGTAAATGGCGTCATATCTGGCGTATTACAGGCCAGTATTCAAATATCAGTATTTTTGATGTTGAGAGCAATGAGGAATTGCACAACATTTTACAGGGCTTACCTCTCTATCCATATATGGACATTGAAGTGATGGCACTTAATCGCCACCCTTCTTCTGTTCGTGATGATGATTCGTAAACCAAAAGAATTTTTTAAATGTGATCTCTGAAGTCAATTTAAAAACCAAGCAGATTATTCAGAAGGTAACAAGGAACGTGGCGGCACTTATTGCTAGCAAAACAAAATGCCCGCAGCGCTGCCACCCAAAACCGTATTGCATACTTAAGGAGTTTTAGTATGAACCGTCAACAAATTGATGCGCTTGTAAAACAAATGAATGTCGACACTGCTAAAGGTGAAGTCGATGCACGTGTTCAACAAATTGTTGTGCGCCTTCTCGGGGATTTATTTCAAGCCATCGAAGATTTAGACATCCAGCCTTCTGAAGTTTGGAAAGGTTTGGAATATTTTACCGATGCAGGCCAAGCAAACGAACTTGGACTTTTAGCAGCTGGCTTAGGTTTAGAGCACTATCTTGATTTACGTGCTGATGAAGCTGATGCAAAAGCTGGCGTTACTGGCGGCACACCTCGTACTATTGAAGGTCCACTTTATGTAGCGGGTGCGCCTGAATCAGTTGGTTTTGCGCGTATGGATGATGGTACAGAATCGGGCAAAATCGATACCTTAATTATTGAAGGTACTGTGACCGATACTGATGGCAATATCATTGAAAATGCCAAAGTTGAAGTATGGCATGCCAACAGTTTGGGTAACTATTCATTCTTTGATAAGTCTCAATCTGACTTCAACTTACGTCGTAGTATTTTGACTGATGCAGATGGTAAATATGTTGCATTAACCACAATGCCAGTAGGTTATGGTTGCCCACCAGAAGGTACAACTCAAGCCCTTCTTAACAAATTAGGCCGTCATGGTAACCGTCCATCTCACGTTCACTATTTCGTTTCTGCGCCAGGTTTCCGCAAGCTGACTACTCAATTCAACATTGAGGGTGATGAGTACTTATGGGACGACTTTGCCTTCGCAACTCGTGACGGTTTAGTGGCAACAGCAGTTGATGTAACTGACCCTGCTGAAATTCAACGCCGTGGTTTAGATCACGCTTTCAAACACATCACATTTAACATCGAACTTGTTAAAGATGCCGCTGCCGCTCCTTCAACTGAAGTTGAACGTCGTCGCGCTAGTGCTTAATTGAAAGTATATGTGAGTTAAAAGTTCGCTTTTGACTCACAAAATTTATTCCATTTATTACTACCATTAAGAATTTAAATAAATTTTTAGCGGTAGTAATAACATCACGTTACCTCATGCTCTAAGGTTTCTCACATGATTGACAAAAGTAAGTCCTCTCTTAGCGAGGTACTATCGCAGATTAAAGATGGCGCGAGCATCCTGATTGGTGGTTTCGGTACCGCAGGACAACCCGCTGAACTCATTGATGGACTGATTGAACTCGGTGTTAAAGATTTAACGATTGTTAGTAATAACGCCGGTAATGGCGATTATGGTCTGGCTAAACTGCTTAAGGCTGGTTCAGTTAAAAAAGTGATCTGTTCTTTCCCACGTCAGTCAGACTCTTATGTGTTTGATGAACTTTACCGTGCCGGAAAGGTCGAGCTTGAAGTTGTTCCGCAAGGTAATCTGGCTTGCCGTATTCAGGCAGCAGGTATGGGACTTGGTGCTGTGTTTACCCCAACAGGCTTTGGAACACTTTTGGCTGAGGGCAAAGAAACCCGTGAGATTGATGGGAAAGATTACGTACTTGAATATCCAATCAAAGCAGACTTTGCCTTGATTAAAGCTTACAAGGGCGATCGCTGGGGCAATCTGGTTTACCGTAAATCTGCACGTAACTTTGGCCCGATTATGGCCATGGCTGCAGATGTCACCATTGCTCAGGTTTCTGAGGTGGTTGAACTGGGTGGATTAGACCCTGAGCACATCATCACCCCAGGTATCTTTGTACAGCATGTTGTACAAGTACAACCCGCACAATAAGCAATAAGGAGAAATAACATGAGCTACCAGAAACTCAGCCGTGACCAGATTGCAAAACGTGTGGCACAAGATATTCCAGATGGCGCCTATGTGAACTTGGGTATTGGTTTACCAACCAAAATTGCGAGCTATCTACCTGACGACAAAGATATTTTCCTTCATTCTGAAAATGGTCTATTGGCTTTTGGCCCACCGCCAGCGGCAGGTGAAGAAGACCCTGAACTGATTAATGCGGGTAAAGAGTTCGTGACCATGCTTGAAGGCGGCAGCTTTTTCCACCATGGCGACTCATTTGCCATGATGCGTGGTGGTCACCTTGATATTGCGGTACTTGGTGCATTTCAGGTGGCAGCGAATGGTGATTTGGCGAACTGGCACACGGGTGCACCTGATGCGATTCCTGCCGTAGGTGGTGCGATGGATTTGGCTGTAGGTGCTAAAAAAGTATTTATCACCACAGACCATGTGACCAAGCAAGGTGAGCCGAAAATTGTGGCTGAGCTGACTTATCCGGTAACGGGTAAACACTGTGTTGACCGTATTTACACCGATCTTTGTGTGATTGATGTGACCAAAGATGGTTTGAAAGTGATTGAGAAAGTGGAAGGTCTAAGCTTTGATGAGTTACAGGCTTTAACGGGTGCGACTTTGATTGATGCGACTCAAGATTAAAATTTAAAACAGCAGTAACTATTGTGACAGGCGACATGGATGTCGCTCGTTGGACAGGGAGGCATGGAAGCCTCCTCTGTTCAACAAAGGTTTTTGTTACTTTTGACCTTTCAAAAGTAAGGTATCGCTTATGCAACAGACCTATGGATATCACAGTATATTAAAGCCGTGATGTTATTCGTTGATATGAAAATTTATAAATCATTACGACGGAGTCTTATCTGTTTAAACCAGATGCCGACAGCTAATTCGTGTCACTTTTTTAAAAAAGTAACCAAAAATCTTTGTTACTCAGACACAACCTCCCTGTTGTGCTGAGCAACGAGGCGACATCCATGTCGCCACCGCGAAATACTTACGGAGAATGGCTAAAAAGGCCTGAAGTAAAGGACAAAAGTTAGAATGAAAAACGCTTATATCATCGATGCCATCCGTACCCCATTCGGCCGTTATGCCGGTGGCCTTGCACCTGTCCGTGCCGATGACCTTGGCGCTGTGCCGATTAAAGCTCTCATGCAGCGTAACCCAAATGTAGATTGGGAACAGGTCGATGATGTGATCTATG